>NZ_JBFBJY010000186.1:0-4771 GCF_040702125.1 Kitasatospora sp. NPDC085895
GACATGTGACGATGCGTCAGGCGGATCGGCGCCGGGGCTGCGCGTCCGGAACGGCAGGCTCAGATGAGCATGTTGCGTCCCCCGCCGTGCAGCGGGGCGTGTCGCACCGTGGAAGCACCCCGGACGGTGTCATCCGTCGTGAACTCGTAGGCGACGAACGCCTCGACCGCCTCCTCGGCCTGCCTGAGCTCCTCGAGGGAGACCTCGCGGCCGCGGACCGCGGCCGCGGCCTGCACCCGGAGGTCGTCCGGCATCCCGAGAACGCCCTCGGCCATCACCAACGGTGCCAGCAACTGCCGGACCTTCGGAGCGGCCGGACCGAACGACGCCAGGACGTACTCCCAGGCCTCTTCCAGCGTTCGGGGCAACCCGGGCTCCACCGTCCCTCGGACCCGGACCTCCATGGCCAACACCTCGGCCAACAGGAAGTTCGGCCAGGCCGCCGACGTCAGCGCGGCGGCAGCCCCGGCGGCATCGGCGGCATCGGCGGCCGCGTAGACCGAGCCCGGCACGTCCAGCAGGCCGCGCACCCATGCCTCGAATCCGGCCCGGTCCGGGGCGAACCGCTCGTCGTCGAGGTCGATCACCGACCGGACCAGACGCGGATACCGCCGCAGCAGTGCGTCCAGGTCCTCCCGGCCGACTTCGGCGAGCAGCAACGCGCTGTATCCGCTGCCGTCCCGGCCCATCGTGGACGGGTCCAGGAACGTGCGGACCATTTCCGGTACGCCGCGACGCGCCGCCGTTGCCCGCAGCCGCCCGGGAACGCCGCTCAACAGGATTGCCTGCGGGCGGTCCGTCTCCTCCAACGCCCTGGTCAACCCGGAGTAGTCGAGGTCGCCCTCCAGGCTCGCGGCCAGGCCCGTGTCGGCGGCCAGCGCCCGCAACCACTCCCCCTCGGTCTCCCCGTCCGCGTCCGCGACGCCGAGGAAGGCGTTGACCGGCGGCAGCGGCCCGTCGTCCGAAGGGATGAACCCGCGTGCCTCTTCGTCGGCCCCGAGGGCCGTGCGGGCCAGGAGCCAGCTCTTGCCCGACCCACGGTCCCCGGTCACCAGACGGACCCCGTCCGTGATGTCCCTCCGCTCGAGCCACGCCGCCAGTTCCTCGGCGGCGGCCAGACGTCCGGCCAAGTGGAAGCGCATGCGGGGGTTCACTCCTCGTTGTCGTTCGATTCGCCGACCGCGGTCGGCTGCGCGGCGGAAACGGCGGGATTACCGGACGGATAGTAGCGGCGGTCCTCGGCGATGATCTGCGCACGGTTCTTAATGATCTTTTGAACCTGGTCCTTCATCTTCTGGGCGCTCGTGCCGTCGTCCGGGTGCGGAACCGAGTGGGTGACACGGACCTTGCCGAACGTGGTGTACAGGATCCTCGCGCAGCCGGACTGCCTGCAGGGCGCCCGCTCGGAGTACACCTCGATGAGCTTGACCTGCTGCGGCGGCGTCAGATTGCGCTGGACCTCCTTCAGGTATTCGGTGGCCACCTTCTCCGAGTGCCCGGCGTGCGTCCAGGGTTGGTCCGCGATGGGGGCCACCGTGTTCACGCGGGCGGGCCAGTTCCGGGAAATGAGCACCTGCTCGGTGCCGCCGGGCTCGACGACGAACCTGAAGGCCGCGTAGTTGGCCTGGAGGCTCTCGTGCAGATCGCCCACGTTCGGGTGCCGGGTGAGGATCGAGTCCGGTACGGCGTAGTGCTGGAAGAAGGCGTCATCGGCTCGGGCCGCCTCGACCATTTTGCTGAGGGGCGATTCACCGAAGCCCTCTTGCTGCGAGGCCGCGAGCTCCTGCCACTCGTGGCCCGCCCGGTTCCTTTCCGGAGCAGGGGGGTCCTTGAGGTACCCGTCCTCGGACTCCTTGTGGTCGGTGTCCAAGCGTTCGCCGTAATCGGGCGCACTCGTCGTCCGCTTGCCGGCGGCCTCCTCCGGGGCGCGCCGCTCGGGGCGGGTGTCGGATGCCTCGTGGTGCGGATCGCGTTCGGGCGTCGCGGGGCGGCGGTCCGGGGCCAGCGGGATCGCGAACACGCCGTGGTCACCGCTGTGGAGGGGCTGGTCGGAGCGGCGGCCGGTCTGGGCGTCGACGTAGGTGATCTTGCCGTTGTGGTTGACGGCGTTCCAGGCGTGGGCGCGGCCGTCCGCGTCGCGGGTGATGATGACGGCCTGCGAACCGTGGCCCTCGCGGCGGAGGGTGTCCTCCAGCCGGCGGTAGGCGTCCTTGCCGTCACCCATGTCGGAGAACTTGGCGCCGAGGGCGTTCTCGATGCGGTCGCGGCCGCCGCGCTCACCGCGGTCCGAGGGGTTGCCGTCCGCGTCGTGGTCGGGGGTGCGGGCAGCCGCCGGGGTCGGATGCCCCGAGTAGGTGTCGACGGTGGCCAGTGCCACGTCGACGCAGTTGTTGTGGCGCCCGGGCGCGTTCGGATCGCCGTTGATGGCTCGCGGCCAGTCGCCCTCCGGGTCGGGGTGCCGCTGCGGCTTGCCGTCGGCGTCGCGCGGGACGGAGTTCTCGACCCGCTCACGGTCGTGGTGGCTCGGCTCGACCAGACCGCCCGGGCTTCCGTGCGGACGGTCGGCGGTGGCCGGACGGTCCGGGTCGCCCGGCTTGTGGTTGGGGGTGTCGCCGTCGGCCGGCTCGTGGTCCGGGGTGGCGTGCTCGGGGTCGCGGTTCGGCGTAGGCCTGCCGCGGTCGTCGCGCCGGTCCGCCTCCGGGCGGTCTGCACGCGGGTCCGGGCGAGTGGGTGCGTCGTCCGGACGCTCCGCCCGAGGGTCCTGACGCGGAGCGCTGTCGGCCGGGCGATCGGCACGCGGGTCCGGACGCGAGGTGGCGTCGGGACGCGGTGTGCCGGTCCGCGGGTCGGGACGGCCGGCGGTGGGCTGCTGACCCAGGTTGACGGGGCGGTCGGTGCGGTCCGGGCCCGGATTGTTCCGCTGCCCGGGGAGGGTGGGCCGGTCGGCGTTCGGGGTGCCGGTGGCGGGGCGGTCGGTACGCGGCGTGTTCGCGCTGCCCGTGCCGGGCATCCCGGTGGTCGGCGGGACACTTGCGCCGGGGTTCACCGGGCCGGTGGTCTGGGACGGCTGGCCAGTGGACGGCGTTGCGGCGCTGTCCGGGGTGGGCGTACCGGGCGTATGGGTCGGCGGTGCATCCGCGACCGCGGTGGAGGCGGTGTGGACGGTCGCCCGGGGCGGCCCGTCCGAGGACGGCGTGCGGGAGGCGTCGCCGGCCGGGAGGTGCGGCACCGGACCTGCATGCGGCGGCACCGCCGAACCGGAACGTTCCTGCGGGGCGCCCTCCTCGGCCCGCGGGGTTGACTCGTGTCGCTGCGGCGGCGCCTCGTGCCCGGGGCGGCCGGCCTCCGGACCGTTGGTATTTGCCGGGGCGTCCCCACGCACCGGACCGTACGACGGGGACGGTCGTCCGTCGCCGTCGTGGGACGGAGTCCCGGACGGCTCGTCGCTGCCGCGCACCGGGCCGTAGGACGGAGCGGTGATGTGCGCATCGGCGGCATGCGGCTGGGCCTGCTGGGCGTGCGCGGGCGTCGGGCCGGCGTCCGGGGAGGGACGGGACGACGGGGAGCCGGCCTCGTGGCTCGGCGTCGGCGTCGGCGTCGGCGTCGGCGTCGGCGTGCGGGACGAATCGGGTGCGGTGTGGGCGGAGGCCGGGCCGGGCCGGTCGGCATCCGCACCCGCGCGCGACGGGGTGCCGCTGTCACCACCGTGGTGCGGACCGGCGGAAGGCGCCGCCTCGGACCGGCCGGCCGGCGTACCGCCGTGGGTCGGGGTCGACGCGGGAGCGGGCGAACCGTCCGACGCGGTGTGGGCGGAGACGGGACCGGGCCGAGTGGCATCCCCACCCGGGTGCGAGGCGGTACCGCTGTCACCGGCGTGGGGCGTGCCACCGTGGGCCGGGGCCGACGTTCCGTCACCGGCGTGGTGGGACGCAGGGGTCGGGGCAGGAGCGGGAGCGCTGTCGGGCGCCGGGTGCGCGGTGGCCGGGCCGGGCCGGGTGGTGTCCGCGCCGGAGCGGTCCGCGGGAGCGTCGCCGCTGTGCGCGGGGCCGCCGTCCGCAGCGCCGTCCTGGGCGGGAGGGGTGGGCCGGCTGTCGGTACCGGTGTGCGCGGGCGGCGCGTCCGCAGCGGGCGCCGGCCGGCTGTCCGTACCCGTGTGGGCGGGCGCGGCCGTGTCCGCAGCGGGCGTGGGTGCGGGGTCGGAGCTCAGCCGCGTGCCGAAGGGGTCGACCGGTGCGGTGTTGCGGTGGTCACCCGCGGGTTCCGGAGCCGGGGCGGGCCGGGGTGTGCTCTCACTGCGGTTGCTCGCACCGCCGTCATCGCTCCCGCTATGACCGCTGTTCCCGCTGTCGGCCGAGGGCGTGTGGCCGGTGCCGCCGTTGCCCGAATCGCCGGCCGACGGACGCGAGCCGCTCGGCGAGGACCCGGACGTCCCCGACCCGTGCGAGCCCGAGCCCGACGTCCCGGTGCTGCCCGAGCCACCCGACGAACCCGCCGAGCCCGACGAATCCGAGGAACCCGACGTGTGGGAGGACGCGTCGGACGACGACCCGGAGTCCCCGCCGTTCCCGTTCCCGTCCCCGCTCCCGTGCTCGCCGCCGCCCTCGTGGCCGCCGCTTTCGCCGTGTCCGGCCGCACGCTCCGCATGGTGTCGGGCGGCGCCGCCCGCCTTGGAGCCGAGCCCGTCGCGCAGCGACTCCCCGAACGTCTGCTTCCAGTTCTCCGCGGAGGACTTGCCCTCCTCCCAGCCCTTCTTCACCGTCCGGCCGACGTC
>NZ_JBFBJY010000187.1:0-4328 GCF_040702125.1 Kitasatospora sp. NPDC085895
GGTGAGGTCGACTCGGGGCGCCCTGCTGGTGTCTCCACCAGTGGGTTTCCCCGAGCCGCCTCCCGAACCCGGCGTGCCCGTCTCCGGGCACCGGGCTCTCCACAAGCCCCGTTGGGGGTGGTCAGATCCTCATGCCGCAGTGGGCCACGGGCTCGGAATGACTGTTCCCCGGTATCGGTATCTGGTCGTGCTCACCTTCGCCGGGTTGAACAGTTCTCTCTCCTCCGTGATAGGCCACCAGCCGCCTCCGCAGTGGCGGCGGCGAAGCTGCTTCCATGTGCTCCCGGGGTGCTTGCGTGGTATCCACCGCACTACCCGCATCCACGCGTAGTGGCTGAGGTAGCAGAAGGCGACGTTCGAAACTCCGGGACGGAAGTACGTGCACCAGCCCCTCAGCACCGAGTTGAGTCGGTGCAGCAGGACTGTTAACGCCAGGCCGACGTTCTGTCGTCCGGTCAGCTCCTTCACCTTGGCCATTACGGAGTGCAGCGACTTCCGTGCCGGGTAGGTGTAGACGTACTGCCGATCGGTGCCCTTCTTTCGGTGACGCTGGATGCGCCATCCGAGAAAGTCGAGGCCCTCGTCGATGTGGGTGATCCTCGTCTTCTCCATCGACAGGCGCATGCCTATCGGCGCGAGAACCGCTGCCACCTCCTCGCGCAGTGCTTCGCAGTGCTCGCGAGTGCCGGACACGAGGATCAGGAAGTCGTCCGCGTAGCGGACCAACCGGAGGTTGGGCTCGCCACGGCGGCGGCGTCCCGCGCGTCGTGCCTCGGTGGTGGTCGGCCCGCCCGGCCGGTTGGCGACGTACTCGTCCAACACGGTCAAGGCGATGTTGGCCAGCAGCGGCGAGAGAATCCCACCCTGCGGGGTGCCGGTGCGCGTGTCGGCAAGGCTTCCGTCTCGGGACATGATCCCGGACTTGAGGAACGCCTTCACCAGTGACAGGACCTGCTTGTCCCCGATCCGATCCCTCACCCGGTCCATGAGAGCCGTGTGTGAGATCTCGTCGAAGCACGCCGTGATGTCGCCCTCCACCACCCATTCGTAGGAGTGGCTGGCGAGATATCGGCTCTCGGCAACAGCGTCCTGAGCTCGGCGGTTCGGGCGGAACCCGTACGAACACGGGAGGAAATCCGCTTCGAACACCGGCTCCAGCACCAGCTTCAAGGATGCCTGGATCACCCGGTCCGCCACGGTCGGGATGCCCAGGCGACGGAGCTTGCCGTTCGCCTTCGGGATCATCCGCTCACGCACCGGAACCGGCCGGAAACTGCGTTCTCTCAGCTGAGACCGCAGCCCGTCGAGGAAGACCTCGACTCCCTGCCCGGCCTCGATGGAGTGTGCGGTTCTCCCGTCCACTCCCGCCGTGCGGGCGCCCTTGTTCCCCCGGACTCGGTCCCACGCCACCAGCAGGAAGGCGGGGTCGGCCACGAGGTTGAACAGATCGTCGAACCTGCGATGAGGATCATCGTTTGCCCAACGGTGCAGCTTGGTCTGGATCTCCAGTACCCGCAGCTCCGCCCCGAACAGGGCGGACTCCAGTTCGTCGGTATTCACCGGCGACGACCTCCTGGCATTCCAGCATCCTCACTGCCGACTTGCTGGCCCCCTTCCCCACGTGACCGGCTCTCCCGGCCTCCGAGTACTACGGAGCCTCCGTCCTGCCCGGCGGCCATCAGCCGGCGATGGGCCTGCCCGCGGCCGGACTGGAGGTCCGACACGGCGGGCGACCGCGGACAGTTCCCACGTTCACCACAGAGTCGATCAACGGGTGAGGTGCCCAGCTCTACCCCGGCAGCATCGCCACACCTACGCCGCAGCCATTCGGCGTGGCCTCCCCACCGACAAGAGGAATCGGCTTCGGAGTCGACCGCCAGCTCGCCAACGGTCGTGCACTGCGTCCGGCCCAGATCCGCCAGGTTGGAGCCGGTGTCGTAATTACGGGGCGTCAAGCACTGGTTCCTCGCGTACACCTTCCCGTCTCGCTTGCCGGACCCGAACCGTCTGGCAGTGCCAATCCGTCCCGGCGTTGTCAGGGCTGCTTACCGCCCGCCTCGGCATCCCCCGAGACGAGCTGCCCTCAGCTTCAACCAGGTTGCTGCGACAACCCGGCGGTGCAGGTCTCTCACCTCACTCGACTCCACGGCGCCTCGTGGCGCACGTGAGGTCGACTCGGGGCGCCCTGCTGGTGTCTCCACCAGTGGGTTTCCCCGAGCCGCCTCCCGAACCCGGCGTGCCCGTCTCCGGGCACCGGGCTCTCCACAAGCCCCGTTGGGGGTGGTCAGATCCTCATGCCGCAGTGGGCCACGGGCTCGGAATGACTGTTCCCCGGTATCGGTATCTGGTCGTGCTCACCTTCGCCGGGTTGAACAGTTCTCTCTCCTCCGTGATAGGCCACCAGCCGCCTCCGCAGTGGCGGCGGCGAAGCTGCTTCCATGTGATCCCGGGGTGCTTGCGTCGTATCCACCGCACTACCCGCATCCACGCGTAGTGGCTGAGGTAGCAGAAGGCGACGTTCGAAACTCCGGGACGGAAGTACGTGCACCAGCCCCTCAGCACCGAGTTGAGTCGGTGCAGCAGGACTGTTAACGCCAGGCCGACGTTCTGTCGTCCGGTCAGCTCCTTCACCTTGGCCATTACGGAGTGCAGCGACTTCCGTGCCGGGTAGGTGTAGACGTACTGCCGATCGGTGCCCTTCTTTCGGTGACGCTGGATGCGCCATCCGAGAAAGTCGAGGCCCTCGTCGATGTGGGTGATCCTCGTCTTCTCCATCGACAGGCGCATGCCTATCGGCGCGAGAACCGCTGCCACCTCCTCGCGCAGTGCTTCGCAGTGCTCGCGAGTGCCGGACACGAGGATCAGGAAGTCGTCCGCGTAGCGGACCAACCGGAGGTTGGGCTCGCCACGGCGGCGGCGTCCCGCGCGTCGTGCCTCGGTGGTGGTCGGCCCGCCCGGCCGGTTGGCGACGTACTCGTCCAACACGGTCAAGGCGATGTTGGCCAGCAGCGGCGAGAGAATCCCACCCTGCGGGGTGCCGGTGCGCGTGTCGGCAAGGCTTCCGTCTCGGGACATGATCCCGGACTTGAGGAACGCCTTCACCAGTGACAGGACCTGCTTGTCCCCGATCCGATCCCTCACCCGGTCCATGAGAGCCGTGTGTGAGATCTCGTCGAAGCACGCCGTGATGTCGCCCTCCACCACCCATTCGTAGGAGTGGCTGGCGAGATATCGGCTCTCGGCAACAGCGTCCTGAGCTCGGCGGTTCGGGCGGAACCCGTACGAACACGGGAGGAAATCCGCTTCGAACACCGGCTCCAGCACCAGCTTCAAGGATGCCTGGATCACCCGGTCCGCCACGGTCGGGATGCCCAGGCGACGGAGCTTGCCGTTCGCCTTCGGGATCATCCGCTCACGCACCGGAACCGGCCGGAAACTGCGTTCTCTCAGCTGAGACCGCAGCCCGTCGAGGAAGACCTCGACTCCCTGCCCGGCCTCGATGGAGTGTGCGGTTCTCCCGTCCACTCCCGCCGTGCGGGCGCCCTTGTTCCCCCGGACTCGGTCCCACGCCACCAGCAGGAAGGCGGGGTCGGCCACGAGGTTGAACAGATCGTCGAACCTGCGATGAGGATCATCGTTTGCCCAACGGTGCAGCTTGGTCTGGATCTCCAGTACCCGCAGCTCCGCCCCGAACAGGGCGGACTCCAGTTCGTCGGTATTCACCGGCGACGACCTCCTGGCATTCCAGCATCCTCACTGCCGACTTGCTGGCCCCCTTCCCCACGTGACCGGCTCTCCCGGCCTCCGAGTACTACGGAGCCTCCGTCCTGCCCGGCGGCCATCAGCCGGCGATGGGCCTGCCCGCGGCCGGACTGGAGGTCCGACACGGCGGGCGACCGCGGACAGTTCCCACGTTCACCACAGAGTCGATCAACGGGTGAGGTGCCCAGCTCTACCCCGGCAGCATCGCCACACCTACGCCGCAGCCATTCGGCGTGGCCTCCCCACCGACAAGTGGAATCGGCTTCGGAGTCGACCGCCAGCTCGCCAACGGTCGTGCACTGCGTCCGGCCCAGATCCGCCAGGTTGGAGCCGGTGTCGTAATTACGGGGCGTCAAGCACTGGTTCCTCGCGTACACCTTCCCGTCTCGCTTGCCGGACCCGAACCGTCTGGCAGTGCCAATCCGTCCCGGCGTTGTCAGGGCTGCTTACCGCCCGCCTCGGCATCCCCCGAGACGAGCTGCCCTCAGCTTCAACCAGGTTGCTGCGACAACCCGGCGGTGCAGGTCTCTCACCTCACTCGACTCCACGGCGCCTCGTGGCGCACC
>NZ_JBFBJY010000188.1:0-4244 GCF_040702125.1 Kitasatospora sp. NPDC085895
CACACCCGCCTCGGACACCGCAGCCCGAACGCCTACGAACACGCACTCGACCGAGCATCAACTACGCTGGCACAAGCCGCATAACCCCGTGTCCAGCATCCGGGGTCAGGGCCCGTGGAGCCAGGCGTTGTTCTTGATGGTGCCGCGGTAGCGGAGTCTGCGGTTGCCGTGGGCGGCGAGCCAGGCGACGGCGCGTTCGACGGGTGGTCTCCACCGCCGGTAGGCGGCCTGCCAGGCGGGGTCGGTGCCGGCCTGGCGGCGGGCGGCGGCGAGAAGGCCGTGGTGCGGCCGGATGGTGACGATCCGGCCGGCCCTGGCGGTGGTGCACCGCTCACGCACGGGACAGCCGGTGCACTGCTCGGTGAACAGCGCCTTGCGTTGCAGGTGCCGCCCGGACGGCTCGGACAGCACGGCGGTGTAGCCGGCGGGGCAGGTCACCGTGCCGGCCGCGGTGTCGATGCCGCGTCCGTCAACTCACCTCGACCTGCCACAACACTCGTTCGGAGGCGAGTTCGTAGAACCTTCGCGGCGCCCGTGACCATGAGGCAAGAGCATCCCGCCGCCGTGCAGGCATCACGGGGCATCTTCGGGTTGGTCAAGCGCTTTGAGCCCGTCAATGCCTTGTTGGATCCAGGCCGGAAGATGGTGTTCGCGGGCGATGTCGACGGTGCTCTGGAAGCACCCCCTGGCGTCCTCCCGTTGGCCGAACTGGAGGTACGTTCGGCCGGTGATCACGAGGCACTCGGCGAGGTTACTTCGGTTCCCGAGGCGTTCGTTGAGACCGCGGGCCTCCCGGAGGGCTGCCAAGGCTTCCTCGCGCCGGCCCAGGCCCCGAAGGGCATCGCCGAGATCGGTGAGAGTGATGGCGATGTTGTTGGTGTTGTCGTGGGTTCGCCAAATCTCGAGCGCCCGGCGGAGGCCTTCCTCAGCTGCTGCGAAGTCCTCCGTGAGGAGGTGCGAGGTGGCCATGATATTCAGGAGGACGCCGTTCTCCCCTAGGGCGCCGTGTGAGCGGTCGATCGCCTGCCGCGCGTATGTGAGGGCTGCTGTGCTGTTCTTCAGCTGGTTGTAGGCGACGGCGAGATTCTGCAGAAGGGTGAGGACGAGGTCTTCGTGGCAGGCGTTCTCGGCCGCGACCAGGGAGTCCTGAAATGCGTGGACGGCTTCCTGCAGGCGGTATGTCATGCAGTGGGAGATGCCGATGCGCTGAAGCATGAAGGCCTGTCCGACCAAGTCACCGTGCTGCTCCGCGGTCGTGAGGGCGATGGCCTTGAGATCGTCGGTCTCGCCGGTCCAGGAGTAGGTGGTGTCGTAGCCGGCCAAGCCGTGCACGATCCGCCAGGCGAGGTCCGGGCGTGAGGAGTGGGCGGCTTGACGGACCGCCTCCTTGATGTTGGCCATCTCCTCGGTGCACCACCGGCTTGCGTGCTGTCCGTCGGTGAATACGGGCAGCGGAGCGGAAGGCTCGTCTTCCAGGACGGTGGTTCGTGACATGCCGGCGTTGATGATGGTTCTCGAGCGTGCCAGTGCCGCGGCGTACCAGACCATGAGCCGCACTCGGGCCGCGTCGCGGCTCTCGTAGGCTTCCTCCTGTTCGGCGCGTTCGGCCGCGTACTCGCTCAGCAGGTCGTGGAGAGAATACCGCCACGGACTCGGGTTCTGGAGCAGGTGGTAGTCGACGAGCAGTTCGAGCAGGTCTGCCGTGACGGCGGTGGGACGCTCGACCAAAGCGGATGCCTGTTCGATCCCGAACGTCTGGCCGGGCCACAGGCCCAGAAGCCGGAAGAGGCGGGCGGCCTCACGTTCCACCGGATCATTGCTGCCGTGGAGGGCCAGGTAGCTGGAGGCGAGCGTGTCCCGTACGTTCAGGTGTCCGATCGACAGCGATCCCAGGCGTTTCCCGGGGGCGGCGAGACGTTCCGCCATGGTGCTCAACGACCAGACCGGACGGGCGGACAGCCGGGCAGCGACGATCCGCAGTGCCAGCGGCACCCCGGCGCAGGCCGCGAGCACACGCAGCGCGCTGTCCGGGTCGGCATTCACGCGGTCGTGGCCGCAGACCGTCGACAGCAGACGGCGTTGTTCCTCGAGGTCCAAGGGCTCCAAGCGGATGTGGCGAGCGCCAGGCAGGTCGGTGAGCGTATTGCGGCTGGTGACGACCGTCGCGCACTGGCCATGACCAGGTAGGAGGGGCAGCACCTGCTCGGCGCTGTCGGCGTTGTCGAGGATCAGCAGCACCCGGCGGGCGGCCAGGATGGTGCGCAGGAGCGCCGCGCGATCGTCGGTGTCCTCGGGGATCGGGTGGCCCTGGGCCACAGTGCTGTCTGGATGCGAGAGGGCGGTGATGAATGCCGCGAGCACGCCGTGGGCATCGCGGCGTTCGCCGATTCCGAATCCGCGCAGGTCGACGAACAGCTGGCCGTCGGGGAAGTGCTTCCGGACCCGGTGGGCGGCGGCGATAGCGAGTGCGGTTTTGCCGATGCCTGCCATTCCGGAGATCACCGCCACACAGGTGCCGCGGCCGGAGGCGGCGGCTTCGAGCCGGTCGGTGAGTACGCGCAGCTCGTCGGCGCGTCCGGTGAAGTCAGCGGTGTCTACCGGGAGCTGATTCGGGCCGCTCCGGGCTTGTTCGGCACTGTTGAGGCATCGCCGGGGAGCCGCGGTAGCCGTTACTTCTGCGGCGGGGCTCAGGATTTCCTGGTGTGCCTCACGCACTGCCTGGCCGGGTTCCACGCCCAGTTCGTCGATCAGCGTGTGGCGCAGTTCCTGGTAGGCCGCGAGTGCTTCGGCCTGGCGTCCGGCGCGATGCAGGGCGAGCATCAGCTGTCGGTGGAACTCCTCGTGCACGGGGTGCTGCTGGGTCAGAACGGCGAGTTCCGCGATCACGTCGTGGTGGTGACCCAGGTGCAGCTCGACCTCGACGCGCCACTCCTGCGCTCTGAGGTACAGCTCCAGAAGGTTGGCCGCTTCGGGTGAGCCGGTCAGCGCCGGCAGGTCGTCGAAGGGCCGGCCGCGCCATAGGGCGAGCGCCTGTGAGGCGAGGCCGCCCGCTACGGGCCAGTCCTTTTTGCGGTAAGCGGACTGGGCCTGCTGGACCTTGGCACTGAACACCTCGAGGTCGAGCTCCCCGTCACGGACCTCCATCGCGTAGCCGGGCGGGACGGCGCGGAGCCGACTGCCGACGTCGGGCCCGAGGAACCGCCTAAGCCGGGAAACGTGATTGTGCAGCGATGAGGTCGCGGAGCTCGGCGCGCTGTCCCCCCACAGGGTCGAGATCAGCGAGTCCACGGACACGGGCTGGTTGGCCCGGAGCAACAGAGCAGCGAGGAGAAGGCGAACCTTGGGACCGGTCACGGGCAGGGGCTGCGCATCGCGATGCACCGCGAGTGGCCCGAGCAGGCCGAACCGCGTCTTCACTCGTCCCCCGTTGTGGCTGTACATCAGATGTGTATGTGATTCAGATCTTAGCCATGTGTGATCACTTGCCGAGACGATCGACTTCGCCGGTCGGGCGAGTGCCACGGGTGACAAACACCCCTGGTCAGGCCGCTCACCGGCCTCAGTCCCACCCTCTTTGCATCACTCGGGGAGATCACCATGCACTCCAGGACGTCCAGGCTCGTCCGTGTCGCTCTGGCCGCCGCGATCGCCACCACCGGCACGATCGCCACCACCGCCTTCGCAACGACCACCGCGCACGCCGCCACGGCATCGTCCGTGGACGGCAGTATCACCCGCAGCGAGATCATTCAGCGCGCCCAGTACTGGCTCGGCAAGTCCATCCCCTACAACCAGGGCGGCTCCTTTACGGATCCGGACGGACGCAGCTACCGAACGGACTGCTCCGGCTACGTCTCGATGGCGTGGCACCTCGGCGAAAGCGCCAGCACCCAGTCTCTCCCCGGCTACTCCTACGAGATCCCGCGCAGCGAGCTCAAGGCCGGCGACATCCTCAACAGCTTCTACGAGCACGTCATCCTGTTCGAGAAGTGGGACGACGCCGAGCACACCACCTTCTCCTACTACTCGTTCGGCTCGACCCCGGTGAAGCATGTGACCGGGGTGTCGATCAACGCCGCCACCTTCGACAGCCACCCGAACGGCAACTACAAGGCCCTCCGGTACAAGAACGTCGACGACGACCCGGCCATGACGTCGATGGTGGGCGTCGGTGACATCAACAACAACGGTGTGCCGGACCTGATGGTCCGCCGTAAGTCCGACGGTCACGCCCTCATCTACTG
>NZ_JBFBJY010000189.1:0-4029 GCF_040702125.1 Kitasatospora sp. NPDC085895
CACCCCGGGTCGGGTCCGCCGCGGCTATCGCCGGATCCGGCGGATCGTCGGCACTCCCGCAAACCCGCCGAAAGCCACCTGCCCCGGCCCCGGCCGGCCGAAAGGCCGCCCCACCAGCCCCGCACCACGCCACCCCGTCGGCAAGAACCGGCAGAAAAAGGACAACCCCTCGGCCTGAACGCCGAGGGGCAACCTTTAAATTCAAGCTGAGCGAATTCACCCGGAGGAAACCCGTGGAGTTCCGTCGGCGACGTGGAGGGCCGACCCCCGGCGGTTAGGTCACCGGGTCCTGCGAGGCGTCCGGTCGGACTGCCTGCTTGAGCTTCATGCCGGCCTTGTGCCGGTTCTCTGTGCCCGCCCAGAGGCAGTGAACGTCCTTGCGGCGACGGGCATCCCGGCACGGCCCGACACACGAGCGGGTTTTCGGGTGGACGCGATGCGGTTGCCCGCGCGCCCGCCCGCCGACGGCGTGGACACCGCTACGGGAGCAGCACGCCCTGGTTGGACGGCTGCAGCGTACCGGCCTTCAGGCCGGCCGCCGAGACGGTCAGTTGCGGAACGGCCTTGCCGTCGGTGCCGATCACCGCGGCGGTCAGTTGAGTGGTCTCGTCCGGCGGCGTCACCACCAGGCCCGACAGGACCCGGCAGCTGGTGTCCGACTTGTCGCAGGGCGCCCACGCCAGGCCGGAGAAGGCGGTGGTCCCCGGCTTCAGCGTGATCTGGGTCGGCGGTCCGGGCTGGGCGACGCGCGCGGTGGTGACGTCGATGCGGCTGTTGTCGGCGAGCAGCCCACCGAATCCCGGGTACCCGAAGACCGTACAGCTCCGCGTGCCCTTGTTGACCAGCATCACCATGGCCGAGCCAGGGCGGTCGGGCTGGATCTGCACGTCCGCCTTCAGCTCGGACGTATGGCATCGGCTTGCCGCCTGGCCGCCGGCCGCCGCGGGCACCCGCGCGGCCGAGGAACGGGCCGGGAAGGCGCCGGCCGCACCGCCGGTGCCACCACCCGACGCCGCCCCCGCCGCCGTCTTCGACGGGGCGGGGTCCGCGTCTCCGGTGCAGGCGACCGCCCCCAGGCCGAGTGCCACAGTTGTGACGGCGGCCAGGGTCGGCCGGGACAGGCGCGGGTTCATGGACCCTCCGAGAGGTGCGAACGGTCCCGTCACGTCGGGACCTGGAGTGGGCGATCGTCAGTTTTCGGTGTCGAGTCGGACGTGCTCGATCGAGCTCGTCCAGGTCGATGCCGGCCAGTTCGCGCGGGTAGGCGCCCAGCACTCGCTGGCGCAGCATGGTGTCGTGGCGGCCTCGCCAGGCGAGTGCGTCGTCGGGACTCCTTCGTGCGTGCCGGTCACTGCCAGAGGGTGAGGATGGTGCTTGCCGTCACGGTGCAGACGATGAAGTAGGGTGCGTTGATCAGCGTGTACAGCAGCGGGCGGGGGAAGTTCGGGTTGATCGCGATGGTCAGCGTCTGCGCGATGAGGTAGCCGATCGAGATGACGAGTCCGAAGCCGATGCCGGCGCCGGCGGATTCGGTTTCGAGGGCCCGCAGGAGGACCGCGCTGGTGATGACGACGAGCAGGCTTGAGACCAGCGGTCCGACGATGAAGATCGGGCCGGGCTTCGGCAGCTCGCGGTTCTCGTTGCCGAGCGCGACCTTGTAGGGCTTGGCGACGATGGCGCCGAAGTAGAGACCGCCGAGGACGGCGAAGACGATGGTGGCGACGATCACGGCGAGCCAGTTGATCCCGGACAGGGCAGCGAGCATGAGTTTTCCTCAGCGGTGACGAAAGCGAGAGAGAAGGACCAGGAAGCCGCGGCGCGGATCGCCTCCGCGCCGCGGCTCGGTGGGGTCAGGAAGCGGAGGTGACGCTGACGCTCCACGTGACGCCGAAGCGGTCGGTGAGCATGCCGAAGCCTGCGCTCCACGCCGAGGCGGCCAGCGGTTCGACGATGACGGCGTCGACGGCGAGGGCGTCCCAGTACTTCTGAAGCTCGTCCAGGCTGTCGGAACCGATGGAGACGAACAGTGCCTGGTCGGTGATGGTGGTGTTGTTCTCGCGGCGGGTCGTACCGCCGCCGGCGATGGTTCCCTCGGTCGCGCCGGGGATGTCGTAGCCCATGACCCGGAAGCCGTTTTCCGCGGCGACGAGGCCGAACACGACCTTGTCGGAACCGGGCACCCCGGCCGGCATCCCGAAGTCCGCGTAGGTGTTGATCGTGACCTGCCCGCCGAAGACGGAGTGGTAGAAGTCCAGCGCCTCGCGCGCGGTGCCCCGGAAGTTCAGGTGAGTGGTGGTCGTGACGGACATGAGCTGCTCCTTGCCTCGGTGTGACAGATGTGCGCCGTCGGCCCTGTTGCCGACCGGCGGCTGCCGTGGCCGGGGGTGATGCCTCCCGAACGGCTCGTACGCCACTCTCGCGGAGGTAGAGGACAGGGAGTGTCCTGTACGTCGGGAAGGATGGATCCCATGCACAAGACGTCCTCCCGGCTGCTGGCGCTGCTCTCCCTCCTCCAGACGCACCGTGACTGGTCCGGAGAGGATCTGGCCGTGCGTCTCGACATCTCGCCGCGCACCGTGCGCCGCGACATCGACCGGCTGCGCGAACTCGGCTACCCGATCACGACCGTCAAGGGACCGGCCGGCGGCTACCGGCTGCAGGCCGGCGCCGACCTGCCGCCCATGCTGTTCGACGACAACCAGGCCGTCGCCCTGGCCGTCGCGCTGCAGACCGCAGTCGCCGGCACCGCGGTCGCCGAAGACGCCGCCCGCGCCCTGGCCACCCTCCGCCAGGTCATGCCGTCCCGCCTGCGCCACCGCATCGACCTGTTGCGCGTCACCGCCGTCCCAGCTGCGGACCGCGACACCTCCCAGGTCGACACCCAGGTTCTGACGGACCTGGGCCGCGTCATCCACGCCCGCGAGGAACTCCGCTTCGACTACACCCCGGCCTCGCACACCTCCGCCGACGACCCCCGCCGCGTGCAACCCCACCACCTGGTCACCTGGCGTCATCACTGGTACCTCGTGGCCTTCGATCTCGACCGACAGGACTGGCGCACCTTCCGCGTCGACCGCATCCGACCCCGCACGCCCACCGGCCCCCGCTTCGCGCCTCGCGAACTCCCCGGCGGCAACGTGTCGACCTTCGTCATCAGCCGGTTCCGCGGCAATGACGGCACCACAACCGACTGGCCCTGCCTGGGCGAAGTCGTTCTCCACCTCCCAGCCGCCGAGGTCGCACCCTTCGCCCCGGACGGCATCGTCGAGGAACTGGACCCGCGCCGCTGCCGACTCGTCCTCGGCTCCTGGTCGTGGACCGGACTCGCCGCGACCATCGGCCGCTTCGACACCGACATCGACGTCGTCGGCCCGCCCCGGCTGGCCACCGCCTTCGCAGACCTCGCCGCCCGCTACGCCCGCGCCGCAAGACCCGAGACCGGTCCGACGCCGTGAGAACGAAACCCACCGCGCCGCTCAAGCCCGTCGAACGTCCGGCACAGCCCACCGCTGATCCACACACGACGCCCGAAGGGCTCGGCACCGCAGCCCGCGGCGCAAACACGGCGGGCTGCCCCGCCCCTCACCGATGACATGCTCCAGGCCGTGCTCCGCCGCCGGGCACTCGACGGGGCCAGCGAGGGTACTCGACCGACCTGATCACCCCCACCGGGAAGCGCAAGGGGCGGAGCCCGTCCACCATCGGCACCCGCCGGACACTCCGTACCCCGAGGCGGTCGAGCGGGCCCACGCCGACTTCGCCGCCCTCAGGGCCGGCGGACTCCCGGACCCAATCCCCGCAGGGGACGGTCCGCCGTCCCTGCGGGCCCGTCCAGGCCGCCGCAGGCCGCATCGCCAGGCGCGACCACCACCGGCCGCCGCAGGCCTCGGGGGTGTGGGGCCCGGGCGGCACTGGCGGTGGGGTGTGTCCAGCCAACGGCTAGTACGAAAATCCCCCGCTCGGGACTCGTTGTCCCAGGTCAGGCGGCTTCTGTCGGCTGCAGTGTCACTTGGTAGCCGAGTTGGGTCA
>NZ_JBFBJY010000190.1:0-3939 GCF_040702125.1 Kitasatospora sp. NPDC085895
CACCCCGGGGGTGTTGTCCACGAAATTGGTGATCAGCCAGTTCAGGTTCTGTGCGGCCTGGCTCATCTGACTCAACTCAACGCTCCTGGTGGTTCGAGCCGCCGAAGAGATCGGTGCTGCTGTTCTGGTTGCTGCCGCGACCCTGGTTCGGGTCGAAGCGGAAGCTGCCGGTGGCCCCCGGGTCACCGCCGGCGCTGCGGCCCTGCTCGACGCCGCGGCGCAGGTTGGTCAGGCGGCCGCGGACCTCCTCCGGGTTGCGGGAGACCTGCGGGCCTTCCTGCGGAGTCGGCTTGGCGTTGCCGGGCACGAGGTTCTGCTTGGGCACCCGGCGCGGCAGGCCGGCCTGGGTGGTGCCGGCGGACGAGGGCTCGCGGACCTGCTCGGCCCGCTGCCAGCCGCCGTCGTTGGCGGACTGCCAGGCGCTCGACGCGGTCGGGCCGGTCGGGCCGTAGCCGCCGAGCGCGGACACGTCGTGGCCGCGGTTCTCGCCGGCGGGGCCGGAGGTGTCCTTGGCGCCGGCGAACCAGTTCGGCTTCTCGTCGCCGCCGCCGAAGGCACCGGCACCGCCGCCGCCGCCGGCCAGCTGCTGGCCGGGCCGGCGCTGCGGGAGACCGCCGGCCGTGGCCGCCGGGGGCAGCGCGGGCTGCTCGTCGGCCCCGTACGGGTGTCCGGCGGGCTGGTCGGCCCCGTACTGCTCCTCGTAGCCGTACGACTGGTAGGCGTCGTCCTGGGCGCCCTGCTGCTGCGGGATGCCCTGGTAGCCGTTCTGGTCGTACTGACCCTGGAACTGGTCGTAGCCGTCCTGGCCGTAGCCCTGCTCCTGGTAGCCGTTCTGGTCGTACTGACCCTGGTACTGGTCGTAGCCGTCCTGCGCGTACTGGTCCTGGCCGTAGCCCTGGTCCTGGTAGCCGGACTGCTCGTAGCCCTGGGGCTGGTACTCGTCCGCGTAGGGGGCCTCGGTGGTCTCGACCGCCTCGGCGTCGATGACCTCGTCGTGCGGGCCGGCCTCGATGGCGGCGGCACGGCGGCGCTGCGAGCGCTGCATGGACTCCAGCGCGGGGCTGAAGCCGCCGTTGCCGGTGCCGGTCAGGTGGTCGTCGAAGCCGAGCTCGGCGGCGCTGCGCTGGCTCCAGTCGTCCTGCCAGGCCTGGGTCGGCTCCTGCTCGGAGAAGATCCGGGAGACGGTGAACTGCTCCTCCGGCTCCGGCGCGGCGTTCATCTGGGTCAGGCCGACCGGGAGCATGACCAGCGAGGTGGTGCCGGCGGACTCGCCCGACGGGCGCAGCTGCACGCGGATGTCGTGCCGCTGGGACAGCCGGCCGACCACGAAGAGGCCCATGCGGCGCGAGATGGTCGCGTCGACCGTGGGCGGCTCGGCCAGCTTCTCGTTGATCTCCGCGAAGTCGTCGGCGGTGAGGCCGATGCCCTTGTCGTGGATCTCGACGAGGACGCGGCCGTCCGGCAGGCGGGTGGCGTTGACCAGGACGCGGGTCTGCGGGCTGGAGAACGTGGTGGCGTTCTCCAGCAGCTCGGCGAGCAGGTGGACGAGGTCGGTCACGGCGGCGCCGACGACCTCGGCCTCGGGGATGCCGGCGAGCTCGATGCGCTCGTACTGCTCCACCTCGGAGGCGGCGGCACGGAGCACGTCGACCAGCGGGACGGGGGTGTTCCAGCGGCGGCCGGGCTCCTCGCCCGCGAGGACGAGGAGGTTCTCGCCGTTGCGGCGCATGCGGGTCGCGAGGTGGTCCAGCTTGAAGAGGTTCTCCAGCTGGTCCGGGTCGGCCTCGTTGTTCTCCAGGTCGGTGATCAGCGCCAGCTGGCGCTGGATCAGGCTCTGGCTGCGGCGCGACAGGTTGGAGAAGATCGCGTTCAGGTTGCCTCGGAGCAGGGCCTGCTCGGCGGCGAGCGACACCGCCTGCGAGTGGACCTGGTCGAACGCGCGGGCGACCTCGCCGATCTCGTCCTTGCCGCGCAGCGGGATCGGCTCGACCGAGGTGTCGACCCGGTCCGGGTCGGTCTTGGAGAGCTTCTCGACCAGGTCGGGCAGACGGTGGTTGGCGATGTCCAGCGCGGCGGTGTTCAGGGTGCGCATGCCGAGGATCATCGAGCGGGCGATGAAGCCGGTGAGCAGACCGGCGAGCGCCAGCGCGGCGATCACGATGCCGGAGTTGAGGAAGGCGTCCGTCTGGGCGCGGTCCTTGATGTTCTGCGCGTCGCCGACGACCTCGTTGAGGAGGGCGGATTCCGTGGCGCGCAGGGCGTTCATGTGGCCGGCGGCGGCCTGGTTCCAGTTCTGAACGGTCAGACCGGCGTTCTTCGCGCTCTCGAAGAGCCGCTCCGCCGCCTCCTTGCCGTCCTGCTGGCCGCGCATGGCGGCGTCGGAGTAGGCCAGGCCGATGTTCATCAGGCCGTTGACGGTCGGGATGCTCTGGTTGTCGGGCATCCGCAGCGGGGCGCGCTGGTCGGCGGCGGCCTGGGCGACCAGGGCGTCGGCGTAGACCTTGGCGTCGTCCGCGGTGGAGCCGGTGGAGAACTCGCTGATGGCGGTCGTCTCGAGCTTGCTCGCCACCAGGAGCGAGATGATCAGTTCCTGGTTCTCGTACTTGGTGACGGTGCCCTGGGCGATGCCGGCGAGCAGGTTGACCATCAGCGCGCGCTGGGTCGAGGCGGAGGCCTTCGCCAGCGACATGGCGTAGATCGCGCGGCCCTTGCTGGTGACGCTGGAGGAGCCGAAGCCGACGGAGTTGTCGATGGCCAGCAGCGGGGCGAACATCACCGAGTAGGCGGCCTGGGTGGCCGAGGCGAGCAGCTCGGGCTTGTAGGCGTTCTCGCGCAGGTGCGGCAGGAAGACGACGAGCTGCTGGAAGGCCGCGTCGCGGCGCTTGAGCGTGTCGTCGTCGGAGATCTTGCCGTAGGCCGTGTTGTACGCCTTGAGGGCGTCGTCGGTCTTCTTGCGGAGCTCGCCGAGCCGGCCCTGCGGGTCGGAGCCGGTGAGGATCGGCACGATCGAGAGGTCGCGCTCGTTCTCCAGGGCGTCCGCGAGGTCGGTCGCGGCGTGCGCGAGCTTCGCGGTCTTCACCGCACGGTCGGCCTTGTGGAAGTCGTCCAGCGAGGTGTTGACACGCAGGCCGCCGAAGACCAGGCCGATGATGACCGGCACGAGCAGGATGGCGACCAGACGGGTCGGCACGCGCCAGTTCCGGGGGGCCAGGAACTCGTACCGGCCGCCGCCCTCGCTGCCTGCGGCCTCGGAGGCGCCGGACGTGCCGGTCGGCCCCGCGGCGCCGCCCGGGCGGTTGCCCGGGCCGCTGAGTATCTGGGTCGGCGGGCCGGCGGCGCCGCGCGCCTGCGGCCGGTCCTCGGCCGCCGTGAACGCGGAGAAGCCGGCCGGTGCCTGACCGCCGGTTCCCTGCTCGTTCGGGCGGGGCTCGGACCGCCGCTGCGGGGTGTCTGGCTGCTTACGCCTCACTCGACAACAACCTCTCGGCCGATGGTGCGGCCATGAATCAATCCAGCGGCTACCCCCGCCGGCCGCAGCCCGCTGCTGGGTGGAACTGCCATATGGGGTGACTACGGGGTAGCTGGAATTTCAGCACGTGGAGGGATGCGGGACAAACAGCTCTCCGTACCCGAGATGTGCCGAATAAATCGGACATTTAGGGACAGTTGTGGAGCAAGTGGAAGGTCGACAGTGCACAGTGGATCGAGAACCTCACACTGTGTCGCTGTTGATCTCGAAATGCCTACCGAACTGTTATCGACGGAGAAACGCGCGCCCGCTCCCGTGCCCGTGGGGGCACCGGAGCGGGCGCGCTGCATCATCCGTCCTGGGTTCCTGTCCTACCGGAGGCGGGCCAGGAGGGCGTGCTCGACGAGGGTGATGAGGGCGCTCTTGGCGCTGTCCCGGCGTCGGGCGTCGAGGGTGATGATGGGGGTGTC
>NZ_JBFBJY010000191.1:0-3788 GCF_040702125.1 Kitasatospora sp. NPDC085895
CTGGAGCTGTTCCGCTGGCTCTCGTACTACAACCGGCGCCGACGGCACTCCAGCCTCGGCTACCGCACTCCGATCGAGTTCGAGCGGCACCTCACTACAACGCGTACGCTGACACTCGTCGCGGCATGAACCGGTGTCCACTCCCCGGGAGCAACCTCACCGCAAGAGCACATGGGACCTGGTGCACGGTGCAATCGCCCCTGCCCCTGCCCCGGCCTCCGCCGATCCCGGCCCCTCACAGCGATAACCGCCGGGTTATGGCTCGGTCGCCACTTCGGCGTTGATCACCCCACCGGCGCGGAGGAGGCTGATGCACGCCCGGGACGGCGGATGCCGTCACCTCTCCGTACGGGCCCCGCCCGGCCGCCGGCACCAAGAGTAGGAGCAAGGTGAGCGACAGGCTCGACATGACTGTGACCCGCACGGTGCACAACGCACTGCGAAGGGAGCTGCGCCACCTCGCCCACGCCGTCGCCCATCACCGCCCCGCCGCCCGGCCCGACCTGAGGTCGGCCCCGGGCTGGCACCTGTTCATCACCGCTCTGCACGTCCACCAGAGCGCCGAGGACGACGCCCTGTGGCCGCCACTGCGCCGCGCCCTGGCCGGCCGTCCCCTCGACCTGACCCGTGTCGAGGCGATCGAGGCCGAACACCGTGCCCTCTCTGCCCTCGTGGACTCGATCACCGAGGTGAGAACCGACACCGAAGCCGGACCCGGCCTCCTCCTCGACCTCACCGCCTCCCTCATCACCGGCCTCGACGGACACCTCGACCACGAGGAGTCCGCCGTTCTCCCACTGGCCCAGGCTCTCCTCACCCAGGACCAGTGGGACGACTTCGAACGCGCCCACGCCCATCGGATCGGGTCCGCCGCGCCCCGGCTCATGCCATGGCTCCTGCACGGCCTCGACGACCGGACCATCACCGCCCTTCTGGCCCAGCTCTTCCCCCGGTTCACGCGGCACACGTACACGCACCACTGGCAACCCGCATTTGCGCGGCTCGACCTCTGGGGAACCCGGGGCGAGATCCCCGCCGCCCTGCGAACCTGAGTCCCGTACCACCGGCGCCCGCCGGCCGCAGTCCACCAGCCGCATCCACGTTCCCTCGCACCGCACACCCGCAAAGGCCCGCATGCTGGCCCCCACGCCTCCAACAAGCAGCCGTTGTCGGGCTTCCACCCATATCCGGCCCGACGACCGGACGGGTCGCGATTCCGGCGTCCGCGCCGATCGCTAGTGCGCGAGGCCATCGACTATGTCGACCAGGCGATCAAGGCGACAGCGCCGCGACGGCCGATCCTGGTCGGCTGATCCCGAGTGCGACGATCGCGGCCTGCTACGCGGCGGAGCCCCGCACCCGGTCAGCGGGCTGATCCTCGTCGACGGCACCCACCCGCTCGCCCCGCTCGACGAATCAGGCACGGCCGAACCTCCGGGCCGCGGCTGCCTTACCCGGGCCCCGTCCCTGCTCGGCAAACCCACCGCGACGCCACCACGGCCGGGGGCGCAAACCGCCCTCGCAACCGACGAAGTCAACGACCGACTCACCACAGACTTCACGGCCCCGCGCTGCCCGACCGGGTGCGCCATCAGCGGCAACCGCATCCCGGTACGTCACCGGAGCGCACACACAGGAACCGCACTGCCGCCGAACAGGCCGCGACCGGCAACCCAGGTCACCGTCTTCGCCACCACGGCCGGCCACCCCGCGAGGACCCTCACCCGCGATACCGGCCTCGCCGGCGCGATCGACGAGGTCGCCCGGCGCCGACGACATTCATCACCCTCTGCTGAACCCGCCCGCACCGCAACAGACCGCGTCCTTCTGAGCCCCACTCACGCAGACCTGCCCGCACCCGCCCCACCACCGGCTGCTCCGCTCCTGACGCTGTAACATCCTCTCCTCCCTGTACAGCCGCCCGCGTATACTTCTGCGGCTCGACGACCGTGGGGGATGTCGGGAGGAGCACGGGGGCGTCATGGAACTGCGGGACATCGAGATCTTCCTAATGCTGGCCGAGGAGTTGCACTTCGGCCGGACTGCCGAGCGGCTCAGGGTCTCCCAGGCCCGGGTCAGCCAGGTCATCAGCAAGCAGGAGCGGCGTCTGGGGGCCGCCCTGTTCGACCGCACCAGCCGTACCGTGCGGCTGACCGACGTCGGCCGCCAGCTGCGTGACGACCTGCAGCCGGTCTACGTGGGCCTGCACGAGTCCCTGGAACGGGCCCGGCTCGCCGCCCGCGGCGTCACCGCCCGGCTCAGGGTGGGCATGATGCCGTTCAACATCGTCGACCTGCACCTCTACTGGAAGGAGTTCCGGTCGCGGAACCCGCAGTGGGAACTGGAGGTCCGCCAACTGGTCTATCCGGATCCTTTCGGCCGGCTCCGCAACGGCGACTTCGACGTGCTCGTCGTCTGGCTGCCGGTGGAGGAACCGGACCTCACCGTCGGCCCGGTCCTGATGACCGACCCCCGCATCCTCGCCGTCGCCGCCGACCACGAGATCGCAGGGCGGACCTCGGCGCGACTGGAGATGTTCGCCGACTTCCAGCACCCCATGCCGCCCTCCATCCCCGAATACTGGGAAGAGAGCTACCTGCCCTTCCACACCCCCCGCGGCCGGACCATCGAACGCGGCTCGCACGTGACCAACGCGGAGGACCTCATCAACCGGGTCGGCATGGGCGAGATCATCCACGGCTTTCCCAGCCACGTCACCCGCTACTGGGGCATGCCCAACATCCGCTGGATCCCCATCCCCGACCTCGCCACCCTCTCCTACGCCCTCGTCTGGCGGACCGACACCGAGAACGAACCGATCCGCGCCCTCGCCACCACGGTCCGTGAACTGGGGGCGTACCGGTTCTGACATCCTGGGCTTGATTCGCTTTGACGGACACTCCTGATCAGGGGCTTCGGCCCCAGTAAGGATGATGTCCATCATGGAGAGCATGGGGAAGAAGAAGCCGAGGCCCAGACGCTCGTTCACGCCTGAGTTCAAGGCCGAGACCGTCGACTTGTGCCAGCGAGGCGACCGGTCCATCGGTCAGGTCGCGAAGGACTTCGACCTGACCGAGACCGCGGTGCGCGACTGGATCCGTCAGCCGAGGTCAACGCTGGCGAACGGGACGGCCTGACCAGCGACGAGCGCGAGGAACTGGCCCGACTACGGCGGGAGAACCTGAAGGGTGTCTTTACTGCCGTACATCGTCTGACCAGCGGCTTTCCGGGCGGTCGGGTTTCGGGCATGATCACTGGGCGTGGGTCTGCGACTGCTGTACTTGATCTTCTGCCGGCTGCTGGGCTGGCTGACACTCCTCCGCTGCCGACAGGGCCGAGATCCTCGCCCTGCGCCATGAGGTCGCCGTGCTGCGCCGACGGATCGGGCGGCCGCAGATGTCCTGGGCCGACCGCGCGGTGCTCTGCGCTCTCGCACGCCATCGGCCGTCCGCCCTGCGCGGGCACCGGCTGGTCACCCCGGGCACGTTGCTGGGCTGGCACCGACGGCTGGTGCGTTGGAAGTGGCGCCAGCCACCGGGCAGGTCCGGCCGGCCACCGCTGCCCGAAGAGATCGTCGCGCTCATCCGGCGCCTCGCCACGCAGAATCCGGCCTGGGGGGTACGTCAGGATCCAGGGCGAGCTGCGACGGCTCGGCCACCGGGTCGCCGCTGCCACCATCGGTCGCATCCTGCCTCGCTCCGGCCTGCCACCCGCTCCACCGCGCGCCTCCCGGCAGTCCTGGCGCACCTTCCTCCGCTCCCAGGCCCACACGCTTCTCGCCTGCGACT
>NZ_JBFBJY010000192.1:0-3764 GCF_040702125.1 Kitasatospora sp. NPDC085895
GCCGCCCGCTGCGCGGCGACCGTGTAGACCGCGGTCATCGGCGCCAGCCAGATGTAGTTGACGAACGCCCCGGGCAGGGTGAGCAGCAGCACCGCCACCGGGAGGCGGCGGCGCAGCAGCAGGGCGAGCGCGGCCAGGACGGAGAGCGCCGCCTCCCACCACTTGGCGCCCTTGGAGACCAGGGCGGCGTCGACGAGCGAGATCAGCACCGGCAGCAGCAGCATCAGCCAGGTCGCGGTGCACCAGGCCGGCAGGGCTCTGGGGCCGGTCATGCGCCCGGGCCGCCCTGGGCGCGGACCAGCCCGGCGCGGTGGGCGACCACGGCGGCCTGGACCCGGTTCGCCGCGCCGAGCTTGGCGAGGATCGCGCTGATGTGGTCCTTCACGGTGCCGGTGCCGAGGTAGAGGCGGTCGGCGATCTCCGCGTTGGACAGGCCCCCGCCGAGCAGGGCGAGCACGTCGAGCTCGCGGGTGGTGAGCTGGCGGGCCAGCGCGGCGGCGTCCGCGTCGGGGCCGCCGCCCTCGACGTAGCCGTTGATGACCGTGCGGGCGACGGTGGGCGAGAGCATGCTGCCGCCGGCGGCGAGCACCCGGACGGCGTGCACCAGCTGCTCGGGGGCGGTGTCCTTGAGCAGGAAGCCGGCCGCGCCGGCGCGCAGGGCGGTGCCGATGTACTCGTCGGTGTCGAAGGTGGTGAGCATGGCCACGGCCGGCGGGTCGGGAAGGGCGCGCAGCCGGCGCAGCACGCTGATGCCGTCCAGGTCGGGCATCCGGATGTCGAGCAGGACGACCTGCGGGCGCAGCTCGACGGCCTGCTGCTCGGCCTGGCCGCCGGAGCAGCCGCCGACCACCTCCAGGTCGGGGGCGGAGCCCACGATCAGGCCGAGGCCCGAGCGGACGAGGACCTCGTCGTCCACGATCAGGACGCGGATCGGTGGCATGGCTCTCCTCGGGCGTGCGCGGCTCGTCTTCGAGCCTAGGGGCCGGTGGGGCGCGATCCGGTCCACCGGCGGGGTGGTGACCCCCGCCGTTCGGCGGGGGTCGGAATCCGCTACCGGATTCACGCAATTCTCATCCGGGGTGGGGAACCATGGAACACGGAGCCCCCTGTGGGCCCTGGCCGCTCGGAGACCGGGTGTGCGGGCCGCTCCGTCCCTCCCGGGTGTCGTACGGATGCGTCCCCCACGTTGATCGTCTGCAATTGGAGCTGTGTCCACCGTGAAGCCGGCGCCCACCGCCGTTCCCGCGCATGTCGGATCCCCGTCCGGGCTGCTCGCCCGGTGGCGGCCGAGGGCCGCCGCGACGACGGTCTGGTACCTGAGGCTGCTGGCCCTGCTGAACCTCGTCGCGGTGCTGGCGGTGCCGTTCCGGGATCAGGTGCAGGAGCACAACGAGGGCGAGTACTTCACCCCGTACCTGCTGACGGCCGGTCTGACGACCGTGCTGCTCTCGCTCTTCCTCGCGGTGGCGATGCGGCGCCGCAAACGGGCCGCGTGGATCTTCAACGCGGTGGTGTCGGGGCTCTTCTCGGTGCTGTACCTGCTGCTGATGCTGGTGCCGGACAGCCCGTTCGCGGACCATCCGGTGAACTGGTTCTCCACCGTGCTGACGGTCGGCTTCTTCCTGGCGCTGCTGGTCGGCCGGGGGGAGTTCACCTCCAAGGGGGACCGCTCCAACCCCAAGACCGGGGTGGCGACGTTCATCGGCGGCCTGCTGTTCGGCGGCGTGGTCGGCGCGACCCTGGTGCAGCTGACCAACGCCGTGCACGGCGCGGAGTTCGGCACCCGGTTCGGCTACGCGGTGGCCCGGATGGTGACGATCACCCCGTCCGGCCGGCTGGCGGACGAGATCTCCGTGCCGACCTGGGTGAACGCCTTCATCAACGCGATGGGCGCGGTGCTCTTCCTGCTGGTGCTGTACCTGGCCTTCCGCAGCCCGCGCGGCCAGGAGCTGCTGACCGCGCAGGACGAGGTCCGACTGCGCGAGCTGCTGGAGCGGCAGGGCGAGCGCGACTCGCTGGGCTACTTCGCGCTGCGCCGGGACAAGGCGGTGATCTTCTCGCCGTCCGGCAAGGCCGCGGTGGCCTACCGGGTGCTGGGCGGCGTCTCGCTGGCCTCCGGCGATCCGATCGGCGACCCGGAGGCCTGGCCGGGGGCGATCGACGCGTGGCTGGAGGAGGCCCGCGAGCACGCCTGGGTGCCGGCCGTGATGGGCGCCTCCGAGGAGGCCGGCGTGATCTACGCCCGGCACGGCCTGGACGCGCTGGAGCTGGGCGACGAGGCGATCGTCGAGGTCGACGAGTTCTCGCTGGACGGGCGCGCGATGCGGGTCGTCCGGCAGGCGTACAACCGGGTCAAGCGGGCCGGGTACACGGTGCGCATCCGGCGGCACGAGGACATCCCCGACGAGGAGATGGCGGAGCTGCTCGACAAGGCCGACCACTGGCGGGACGGCCAGACCGAGCGCGGCTTCTCGATGGCGCTGGGCCGGCTCGGCGACCCGGACGACGGCCGCTGCGTGATGTTGGAGTGCCACGACGGGGACGGCGAGCTGCGGGCGCTGCTGAGCTTCGTCCCGTGGGGCCGCAACGGCCTCTCGCTGGACCTGATGCGCCGGGACCGCGACAGCGAGAACGGCCTGATGGAATTCATGGTCATCGAACTGCTGCAGCGCGCCGACGAGGTCGCCCTGGAACGGGTCTCGCTGAACTTCGCGATGTTCCGCTCGGTTTTCGAGCGCGGTTCCAAGCTGGGCGCCGGTCCGGTGCTGCGGCTTTGGCGTTCGGTGCTGGGATTCTTCTCCCGCTGGTGGCAGATCGAATCGCTGTACCGGGCCAATGCGAAGTACCGGCCGATCTGGGAGCCGCGTTATCTGCTCTTCGAGAAGAGCAGCGAGATTCCGCGGATCGGCATCGCCAGTGCGCGCGCCGAGGGCTTCATCACGGTGCCGAGTCTCCCCGTCCTCTTCCGTCGCCGTCACGTCCGGGCCGCCGCGCAGGCGGTGTCCGGCGGGGGGTCGGCGGCGGAGCGGGACGGGTAGGGGTAGTCCCTCCGCCGGGGGGCGGAGGGCCACCGCCGATCGGGGGGTGCGGCCGCGTCCGGTGGTCGCCCCCCTCCGACTTGAGGATAATCCGCGATTCGCCTCGCAAGGTGACGCACCCCCTTTGTCCGATGCCTACCGTGGATGTATCGGCGGGAGAAACCCCGGCCGTACGGGAAATGTCCCGGGAATTGCACGGCGGGGCGCGGGGGTGCCCGGCCGGAAACGGACGGGGAGATTCAGCGGTGGATCGGATGGCTCGTGCGGGGGGCGTACGACCGGGTGTCGGACCGGTGGCGGTCCGGGCCGCGGTCGCGGAGTGGGGCACGCTGATCGGAACCCTCCGCGCGCACGTGCGCCGGCACCGGTTCGCCTCCGTCCCGCTGGCCACCGCGGCGACCGTGCTGGTGCTGCTCTTCTCCGTCGTCCAGCACCTGCCGGGCGGCGAACGGCTGGTCACCCAGGTCGGCGTCGTGCGGGCCGCGCTGCCGCTCGGGATCTCGCTGCTGCGGACACCGCTCTCGCTGTACGTCCCCGCGCTGGACCTGCCGGTGTGGGGCGCGCTCGTCCAGGTCTTCCTGGTCTTCGGGATCGCCGAGATCGTCCTCGGTCGCCGCCTCACCGTGGCCGTCGCCTACGCCTGCACCCTGGCGGGCACGCTCTTCGCCCGGATCGGCGTGGAGCTCGGCCCGGAGCACCTCTTCGGCTTCCCCACCTGGGTGGGCC
>NZ_JBFBJY010000193.1:0-3483 GCF_040702125.1 Kitasatospora sp. NPDC085895
CTGCACGGCTTCCGCCACCTCAGAATCCGCTGGGAACACCGCGACGACATCCACGACGGCTTCCTGCAACTCGCCACCTGCCTCATCCTCTACCGACGCGTCCAAGCATTCTGTTAGAGCCTGTAAGGTCACGTCCCGCGTAGTGGTGGAATCTCTGTGCACTGACGTTCCGTCGGAGCAAGGGGTCTGGACCGGGGTTCGCGGAGCGGCCCGCTGCCGTCCTCTGTGCAGGTCGGGGCGAGGAGCCGTGCCGTCGGCCGGGGCCGGACAACAGCTTCCGGGCCGCTGACCAGGGCCTGCTCCAAGATCACTGCTACATCACTTGGCGGGACGCCATCGGGGTTAAGGCGGGCCCAGTGGGTGGTGTGGCCGCCGGCTCAGGTGCGGGTGCCGTGCTGTTCGGCGAGCGCCTGGACGACGTTCAGTCCTCGGCCGTGTTCGGCGGAGGTGCAGGAGCGGGTCCAGGCGCCGTCCCGTGGTGCGGGGCCGCCGTCGCTGACGCCGACCCACATCCGGCCGTCCGCGCCGGTGCGGTGCAGGTGCAGACGGACCGGGGCCATTGCGTGTTCGACGGCATTGGTGACCAGTTCGGAGACCACCAGCAGCACCGCGTCCTGCGCGTCGTCGCCGATCTGCCAGGCGTCCAGGCACCCACGCGCGATGCGGCGTGCCTGGGCGGCGGCCTCGGGCCGGTGCTCCAGCGGCCAGGTTCCCTCTACCGGCCTGGCCGGCGCGGGCGCCGGCGCCTGCGGCCGAATCACCATCACCGCGTCTGCGGTCACTGCTGCCGTGCCCAGTGTCGAAAGCAGTGCCGTGCCGCCGCCACCGGCCACGCGTCGGCGGGCCGGACTGTCGATCAGGCTGGTGGCGTACATGGCGATCACATCCGATGAAGCGGGCGACGGTGCTGCTGTCTCGGCCGGTGACCCGGTCCTCCCGGAGAGGTTCTGGGCTCCTGGACACCACCCTCCGCCCCCCGCATGGGTATCTCCTTGAGTAACCGGTGACCAAAAACGAACAAAAGCGGCTAATGACCCGAAGTGCCGACATGCCCCGTGTACCGGCTTGCGCGGCCGCTCCCCGCCCAGGAGAGGGACGTGGGCAGGGCTGGTGTGATCGGGTGACTATCTGGGCTGGTTCCGGTTTTCGCGGGGTAGCGTCACTTGTGGCGGCTCCGGCTCGTTGCACCGGTACGAGCACCCCATCCCTCTTCGGATGCCTCGCGGTGCCGTGTCGCCGACGGTTGAACCCAAATTGGGCCGCTGCCGACATGCCGGTCCCGGTTCTCCGGGATTCTTCGCCGGTACTGCCGTGGTCGGCGGGCGGCCGGCCCCCGTACACACCGGCCGCCCGCACCCACTCACCCCGTCGGACCGGTCGGCGCTCGCGTACCCGGGAACAGCCGGCCTGCGGCGGCCGCGGCGTGCCGATGCCTAACCCGGGCCGGACGGGGCGAGGATGGGGGCACAGCTCGCGCGGAAGGAGACAGGGATGAGGGCGTCGGTGGGTGACCGTCTGGTGGTGCACGGCCAGGTCGTGGGACAGACGGACCGGCACGGCGAGATCCTGGAGGTGCGCGGCGCGGACGGCCAGCCGCCGTTCCTGGTGCGCTACGACGACGGCCACGAGGCCCTTGTTTACCCCGGCCCGGACGCCATGGTCGAACACCAGACAGAACAGGCGTAACAACTCCAGGTCGAGGAAGCCGGTCGATCCGGACGACCGGGCAGGAACCTGCAGCTCACATGTCCTTTGTCTACGGCCGGTATAGCTTGGCAGCGCGGCGGGTGATGTCGGGCAGGTGATGGTAGAGGGTGTCGCCGGGGCATTGGGTGCAGTAGGCGTCGCGGTGACCGCTGATGGCACGGAACAGGTGCCGGGTGCCCTCGCGGTAGCGGCTTTCGGTGCTGCGGGAGATCAGCTCGACGGTGCTGTCGGGACGGGTGCCGGAGGAGGTGAGGCGCCAGGCGGCGAGGCGGGCGACGGCGTCCAGGGCCGGTTCGGGGACGGGGGTGTCGGTGTAGGTGCCGATGACGGCGATCCCGACGGTTTCGTGGTTGAACCCGGCGGCGTGGGAGCCCGCGACAGCCTGGTGGGTGTCGAGGGCGCCGGTGCGGCCCTCGTAGACGGTGCCGTAGCGGTCGACGAGGAAGTGGTAGCCGATGTCGTCCCAGCCGCGGCGGTGCATCCAGTCGTACTGGATCTCCCGCACAATCTCCGCACTGTCGCCGGGGCCGTAGTCGTTGGGGTCGGCGCTGTGGTGCACTCCCACACCGCCCGCACCACCTGATCGAACACCAGCGGCTCCGAGACGGGCACCGCACCCCACATGGCCCGGGACACCACCGGCACCGGAGCGCCGGCGCTCCCGACAGGCGCGGGCGCGGGGCGCCCCGGCGGCCTGCATTACTGCGCACCGACCGCCCTGGGCGCAGCGCTCCCCACAGCGCGCCGCTCGATGCCGCCGTCGGCTGCGGTTCCTCGGGCCCTGCCGAGCCCGCCAGCACGCCGAGTCCACTCCACACCGCCCCGGCCAGTAACCGCCTGCGCCCGATGATCCCCACCCTGCGCACCGTAGCTACCACCGCAGCATTGATGGGTTCGCCGCACCGGGCCCGTCACCGTTCCGGCCCACCGCATGCCGTGGCTGCCCGAGGCGGCGCCGGATGTCTGTCCTCGATGGTCGTGAGGGGCGGTTGCCCGTAGGAGGACCTGCCGGTGTTCCCGGCCGGCCGTCGGCAGTTCCACTCGAACCCTGATGAGGCCTCGTCCTCTCCCTGATGTGTCGTCATGGACGGGCCATGAGTGCTGGTTGCTCATCCGGATTGGGCTTGTGTGGTTGATCATGGTGGTGCGGATGTGAGCGGAATCCCCCCTCTGCTTACACATGGGCGGTGCGGCCCGTTGCTCTCCCCGGGCCTCGAGGCTGCACCGCCCCTTTCGATTGTCCGGGTCCGGCGTGTGCGCTGGGGAGCGCCGGCGGCATGGTGCCGTGGGAGCGCCGGGTGCGGACGGCCGTTGTCGGCAGGGTGGTTGCGTGGGGCAGGGCCTGGTCTGCGCGGCGACTGTGGGCCGTGGGCCCGTGCTGCTGTCATGGCGGGCCCGCGGTCTGCAGGCTTTGTGCACCCCGGGGCGGATGACCCAGGTGACGGGCAGTTAGGACCGCGGTTTCCTCCCTTGCAGCACACCACGCCTGCCCGACATCTCCGGGCCATCCGGGGTGTCCGGGCCGGTGAGAGCCCCGGCCGGGGCTCTACTGCCCGATTCGGTCCGACTCTGCCCCCTGAGCCGGAGCCCTGGATGCGCTCATGGCCTTGCCGTTTTCCGGTTCCGGTCACCGATGTACTGGCCGGGATTTCGGGAGTTGGGCAGCGAGTCAGGTCAGTGTTGCCAGACCTTGACGTAGTCCACCTGCATGTCGGTGTCGGCGGTCAGGGTGTTGTTCTGGTCGACGCCGTTGTTGAGGATCAGGTACTGCGGGCT
>NZ_JBFBJY010000194.1:0-3275 GCF_040702125.1 Kitasatospora sp. NPDC085895
GTTGCGACGGCCGGAGCTTGCAGCGCCGGTCACCCTCACGGGTGACAATCAGCATGGTGACCCACTCCACCAGCGCGTGCGGCAGGTCCAGTGATGCAGGATAGACAACCAACGAGGCTCTCCGGCCACCGAGTTGAGACGTCAGACATCTCACTCAACCGCCGGAGAGCCTCGCTCGTTCCGCTGCCCGCTGACGCCACCCAGCCGTCACCCGATCGGTGCCCGCGCTGAAAACGCTCAGTGATTCGAGACAGCCTTTACGGCGGCGCCAGCGCGCATCGTGGCGTCGGTGATGGATCCCTTCGCGCTCAATTCTGCGAACTGAGCGGCCCGGAGGCGGCGGAGCGCCAGCCAGACCGCGACGGTCGGCTGCGACGACCCGGACGGCGGGCGCGGCAACGGGCGGGAGCACGACGTCCTGGTCAGCGGGGGTGCGGCCGCCAGCGGGGGCAATGTGACGACGGCCGACTTCACCAAGGCCGGCTCGCAGGGTACCCACCTCATCAGGAGCTACCCCAACGACGCGGACGGTCGGCCCGGCGGTGACGGGACCACGGCGCCCGCGTACTGGACGGCCGACATCCACGTCGGGGGATCGCCCTCGCCGAACACCTACTCGGACGTCTGGGTGCTCTGTCTTAACTTCGACCGCAGGCACCAGAAGTGATGTCACCTCACCCGAGGTGAGACGGCGGTCGGCCTGGTACGGACTCCGGCGAGCCCGTACCAGGCCGATCGGCCGTTGGCCGGTGCGGTCGATCCGCCGCGGCGCGGTCAGTAGGCGATCACTGGCCGGTGATCATCATGGGAGCATCCATCGCTGGTTGGTGCTGCCGTGACAGTCCCAGATGATCAGCTGGGTGCCGTTGGTGGTGGATGCCCCAGGGTCGTCGAGGCAGCGGCCGGACTGGACGCCCTTGATGGTGCCGTCTGCCTGCGGCACCCACTGCTGGTTGGTGCCGCCGTTGCAGGCCCACAGCTCGACCAGTGTGCCGTTCAGGGTGCCCTGACCGGTGGCGTCCATGCACTTGCCGTTGTGGGTGAGGGTGCCGTTCGCCCAGGTCCATACCTGCGCGCTGCCGCTGGTGCAGTCCCACAGCTGGACGTGGGTGCCGTTGGTGCTGGAGTCGGCGTTGTCGTCCACACACTTGCCGGGCAGAGCGGAGGTGATGGGTCCGACGTGGGTGGCCGGCGTGCCGGGGGCGAGCGCGAAGTTATCGAACTGCTCGGTCCGGTAGTCGGTGACGCCGAGGCCGGCCTGGCCGTTGGTGAAGCTGAAGTCGGTGGCGCTGCCCACGGTGACGCCGTCCACGGCCGCCGAGAGGCTCGCGCCGTCGAGTTTGAGCGCGACGGTGTGCCAGCGGCCCGTACCCAGCGCGGTGGTGGTCCCGCTGGCGAGGGTGGTGAAAGTCCAGGTCGTGTCGCTCTTGTCGATGGACCAGGCGCCGGTGTCGCTGACCCGCAAGTGGTAGGCGTTGAGGCCGTTGTTGTTGCGGCCCTGCTGGTTGACCCGGCCGAGCAGCTCGACCGTGCCGGCCTGCTCGAAGAGCGTGTCCGCGGTGACGGTGTAGTTGGTCCAGCCGCCGTCGCCCGTGATCGTGTACGGGGCGTTGTACGGTTCGTCGGTCCAGCGGATCGGCGTGATCGCGGCCATCTGCCGCAGGCAGCTGCCGGTGCGGCCGCCGCCGCAGGCCACCACCTGGAAGGCGCCGTTCATGTCGGTGAAGTACTTCGGCGAGGTCGTGGTGGCCGGGGTCTCGAAGGAGTCTGCGTACGGGAGCGCGAGCGCGCCGGAGGCGGGCGGGGTCGCGGTGCCCTTGCCCTGGCCGGTGGTGGTCGTCACCGTGTAGAGGTAGCCGGGCTGGAGGGTGAGGCTGTACGCGCCGCCGGACGGGGTGACGTCCTGCTGCCGGACGAACCAGTCGGTGGAGCTGCCGGAGTTGAGGTTGGTGGCCCAGACATGGACCGGCCCGGTGGACAGGCCACCGGTGATGGTGAACGTGGCGCTCTGGGCGGCGGTGGCGTCCATGGTCTCGATGACGGTGCTGTAGTCCGAGTTGTTCGTCGACTTCAGCGTCACATAGCTGCCGTTGGCGCGGTTGCCGCCCAGGTAGCCGCCGGCGGAGTCGATGTAGTGCCAGCCGGGCCTGGTGAACTGCGTGGTGTGCGCGGTGACCCAAGTGGTCTTGCCGATGCTGTAGTTGCCGGACCACGGCTGGTTGGCGATCGACATGCCGTCGGTGGAGAAGAACAGGTTCGGGTAGAGCGCGGCGATGACGGGCCAGTTGAAGAAGCCGGTCATCTTGCCGTCGAGGTAGTCGCGGTTGATCGCCCGGGCCACCGCGGCCGCGCCGGTGTCGGCGTCCTCGGAGCCGTTCTCGCTCGCCCACAGCGGCTTGCCGAGCGCCTGCGCGTTGGTGGTGCTGTTGCAGGTCGTGTAGTTGCCGAGGTAACCGCAGGGGTAGTGGACGCCGACGATGTCGACCGCGTTCTTGAACGCCGGATCGGTGGCCATGGCGTCGGCCACGCCCCAGTCGCTGTCGGCGGCGACGACCTTAGTGGTGTAACCCTTGGACGTCAGGGTGTTCTTGAGATTCACGTACCAGGCCTTGTTGTAGCCGCGCTCGTTCCAGCCGCCGAGGTAGTCGACGGTGAGGTTGTGCTGGGCGGCGCAACTCATCCAGGACATCAGGTAGTCGATGGTGTCCTGGGACCAGAAGTTGCCGCCGCCGATCCAGCCTGGGGCGCCCCAGGACAGGGCGGCGAACTTGATCTCCGGGTTGCGGGCCTTGGCCTGTTTGGCGAGCCACCACTCGTAGCCCTGGTTGCAGTCCACGGCACCGGCGGTGTGCTCGATGCTCGGCTCCGCGCCGTCGGTCGAGTTGGTGTCTCCGCCGATTTCCAGCTTGAGCAGTTGAAGGTTTGCCCCGTAGCCGGGCTTGAAGAGGTAGTCGAGCAGTTGGCTGCGCTGCGGCTCCGGGTAGTCGGCCAGCAGGCGGGAGTTCCCGCCGCCGCCGGAGATGGCACCGACCCCGTCGAGGGTCAGGCCCGGCCTGGTGCCGTCGACGGTGATGGCGGTGGTCGTCGAGGCCGCGGCCTGGGCGGTGGTGGGGGCGGTCAGGCCGGTCAGACTGCTCAGCAGCAGGCCGATCATCGCGGCTGCGGTTGTACGGGGACGCGCTAACAACTTGGTGCGCGATAGACGGGGAGTGTGGGGGGCGTCGTGGATGATCATGAGCCATGAGGTCGGAGTGGGCTCGTGGGGTGTTGTCGCA
>NZ_JBFBJY010000195.1:0-3257 GCF_040702125.1 Kitasatospora sp. NPDC085895
TGCAACAGCTGGCCTCTGTACTGGACGACGAGCAGCTGATCGTTCTCGACCACGCCTCCGGGCGCGGTTTCGTGCTGACCATGAGCGGCATCGGGGACAACTTCCAGCTGCACACCCTGCTCGCGGACCGCCTCATCGGAAACAGGATCCGCGGGCTGCTGCCGGGTGAACGGCCCACCCGGGCCTGGGTGGACGCCGCAACTTGCGGCAATCCCCGTACCGTCTCCGGCGAGCCGGTTCTCCGGCGCTTCCGCCTGTTCGACGGCCACGGCGGCTATGTCGCGCCCGAAGGCATCCCCGCGGACATCAGACCACTCGACGGCGTGCGGGTGCTTGTCCTCCACCCGCCGCGCGGCTCGTTTGGCTGGGTGAACGGTCGGGTCTTCGAGCAGATGGAGCCTTCGCTGCGACTCGACCGCCGGCTGTCCCGCCGGGAGGCAGCCGGGTGGCTTGGGCGGATCACACCCGCGCGCGAGACCGACCTCATAGCGCCTGTCCAGGCCCCTTGAGGCGGCCGTCGCCGGCCGTGCCACCCTTCCCCTTGTGCCGCCCTCACGCCTCGAAGGCGGAGGGCTGCCGCAGGCCAGGTCGCTCGCCAGCAGCTGGAGGGCCGGCGCCGCGCGGACCGCCGAAAAGCTCCGCCAGGTCCTCGCCGCGATGGCCACCCGGCTCCTCGTCCACCGAGATGCGCTCCCCTGCGGAGACGAGAACGTCGCGTTCCGGTCGGAAGAGCTCGCTGCCTAGCTGAAGGATGGCAGTCCGCCTGGAACACCATGACGGTGGACCGCAACGCCGACGGCGCGGCCACGGAGCTCGGCTGGCTGGGCAAGCTGCCCAAGCCGAAGCTGACGTTGCTGCTGCCCGGCCCACCCCGAGCCGGAGCATAATCAGGTGAGCTTGGATCGGCAGGCTGGCAGGATGCCGGGGTGGACGAGATCATCCGCGCCGCAGGCGCGCTGCTGGGCCAGCCTCTCCGGAACCCCATCGATCTCGGCGGCAGCTCGCGGAGCACCGTGCTGCGCTGCCGGACGGCCACCGGCAGCAGCGTGATCGTCAAAGCGTTCGCCGACGAGCCTGAGGCACGGCGCGCATACACCGGCGAGACGGCAGGGCTCTCGCTCGGCCTGGCCGGACCGAAGCTGCTCGCCGCGGACCCCGCGCGACGGTTGCTGGTGATGACGGACCTGGGAGACGCGCCCACCCTGGCGGACCTGTTGCTGGGCACTGACCCGAAGGCCGCCGAGCGCGGCCTCCTGGAGTGGGCTCGCGGCCTGGGCCGGCTGGCGGCCTGTTCAGTGCCGCGGCGCGCCGAGTTCGCGACTCTCTGGCAGCACCACGACCAGGGCCTGCCGAGCTGGGAGGACGAGCCGTGGCAGCGGCAGAACGTCGACGCCTTCCTCGACCTGCTCACCGAGTGCGGCTTGACCGCCCCACCCGGGCTGGCCGACGAGCTCACCAAGGTTGGCACCGCCGGCGGCGAGCGATACCCCGGCTTCACCCCGGGGGACACCTGCCCCGACAACAACCTGATCACCGCAGAAGGCCTGCGACTGATCGACTTCGAAGCAGCCGGCTATCAATCGGTCTTCCTGACCGCAGCCTACTGCCGGATGCCGTTCTCCAGCTGCTGGTGCGTCTACCGGCTGCCGGCCGACCTGGCCCGGCGGACCGAGGAGTCCTACCGGTCCGAGGTGATGACGCAGTATCCGGACCTAGTTGAGGAGGCACTCTGGCAGGCCGGTATGGCACAGGCGCTGGTGATCTGGACGATCGACACGACGCTGCGCCTCCTGCGCCGCGCGCTGCCCGAGGACGGGCGGATGCACCGCACCCGTCGGCCGGTGCCCACCCGCCGACAGGTGCTGCGACACCGCTGGACAAGCGCGCTCCAGCTGACGGGGTATCCGGCCTTCACCGCGACCATGCGGCTACTGCTCTCCGAGCTCGCCGCAGGGTGGGACGTGCCCGAGCTGCCGGGCTACCCGGCGTTCCGCGCGGGCGCCGGACCCGAGGCCGGTCACGACGATCAATTCCAGGTGATCTGAGACGGTGCTGAGTGACGTTGACGCCCGTCTCGCCCTTTTCGGTTGGGGCAAGCGGCCTTGTTGCGGCCCCCGGCGCGGCTATGGCCAGGGCAGGGTGAACAACCCTGCTCGGTCTCGGTCAGGATCCCTCGCTCGGCCAGCCGTTTGAGCTTCAAGATGGACGTTGTTGGGCGCGATCTCCACGTCCATCGCCCCGCACACCGAGCGCGCTCGCAACGGTGTGTCGGCTGCGGCGAACACTGCCATGACCTGCTGGTAGGCCGGGTGGTCCAGTTTCGCGGTCGGCGGCGCGGGCAGCCGAGGATCGTGCAGCTACAGCAGCGTCTTGCGGGTGATCCGGACTCAGGGCCGGGTAGCGGGTACGGCGGGCACCAGGTGCGCGATCGTGCTGCGCCGTCCACCGCTCTCACCGCCATGCCCGTGTCGTTCGACGGCGCCGTGGTCCGGCGGCACCGGGGCACCGTACGCGACCAGCCTGACGGTGCTTGCTGTGCCGGTCCAGCACAGGTGTGAGGACGGTTCGGGGGGTGCCCCTATGTGTTTGGTCAAGGGGGTCGGCGGCAGGTTCGAGATCGTCTGGCACTTTGATGGGCATGGAAGACGAGCCGACTGTCCGGGAGTCCGCTGAGGAGGGCTTGCGGTCGTGTGACTTCTGTAGTTACCCGGTTGCCCTGGACTCCGTCGATGAGTACGACTGTCTGGTGTGTGGGGATTCTGAATCCCGGTGACTCAGGCCGGGGCAGCGGTTCGGGGTTCGTAGAAGGTGCTGTCGCGGAGCATCGCGAAGAGGACGTCGGCCTGGTGGCGGGCGAGGTAGAGCAGGGCCTGGGTGTGGTGTTTGCCTTGGGCGATCTTCTTGTCGTAGTAGGTCCGGGATGCCGGGTCGGCGAGGGCGGCGAATGCGGACAGGAAGAATGCGCGTTTGAGCTGCTTGTTGCCGCGTCTGGAGGGTTGTTCGCCGCGGATGGAGGAGCCCGAGCTGCGGGTGGCCGGGGCGAGGTCGGCGTCGGCGGCGAGGTGGGCTGCGGAGGGGAAGCTGCTGTCGTCGCCGACGTCGATGAGGATCTTGGCTCCGGTCCTGACTCCGATTCCCGGCATGGACATCTCGCTCGGCCGCCCGGGTGCCTCGTTCGTCCTGCCCTCACGCCAACCACCCGGCGTCACCCGATCGGCGCCCGCTGTGAAAAGTCTCACTGGTAGCGTCTCACCCCC
>NZ_JBFBJY010000196.1:0-3235 GCF_040702125.1 Kitasatospora sp. NPDC085895
GGATGGTCCACCCGGCGCTGGACGACCGGCAGCAACGGCTCGATCAGCGCCCACAGCTCGTCGTCGATCTCCCAGGGCTTGGGGCGGGCCATCGCGCACCTCCTCACCAGGGCAAATCTGCACCCACAAGTCCAAGGTAACGCAGCCATCCCATTCTGTTAGGGCCTGTTAGACCGGTGGCCGGGCCGCTCTCGCGGACGGCGATGGCGCTGTCGAGACCGGTCAGGCGCCAGATCTTGTGCCGGGTTAGGAGTGGTGTGGTTGCGCCGGTACCTCTCCGCTGGCCTGACGGTACGGGGCCTGGCGGTGGGCAGGGCCTGGGCGCGCCCTGCGCCCGACCGATTCACCCCCCGGTGGTCAGGCGCGGGCGTTCGGCCAGAGTTCGGGGACCCGGTCCTCGTCCCAAGCCGCCTTGGGCCAGCGCTCGGCGTAGATCAGGCGCACCGGCCACCAGGGGTCGTCGGTGGGCGGTCCGTGCTTTGCAGCGCGCCTCAGGTCGCGGGCGGTGGGCAGGGCCAGGACGATCGGGCGGCCGTGCTGTTCGCGGCGCCGGTGCAGGCAGGCGGGGCACTCGAGGCGGTCGGGTTCGGCCGGTTCGTGGAGTCCGCCGCGGGTGTCGTGGGCGCCGCCGAGGGGGCCGTGGCAGGTGTAGCAGGGGTGCAGGGCGTCGTTGTGGGCGCGGGCCGTCAGCAGCTGCGCCCGCCACTTCGCCTGCTCGGCGTCCTGCTTGGCCGTGGCGGCGGCTTGTTTCTCCGCGGCTTCCCGGTCTTGGCGCTCGGTGCGGCGCTGGGCAATCAGGTCCCGGTCGGGCCGGTCGTCGAGGGCATCGGCGAGGCTCTGCCAGTCGGAGCGGCCGAAGCGCCACCAGGCCGGGCCGGGGAAACCGTGCTCGCGCAGCCGGCCGGTGGTGGTCGCCAGCACCGGAATCCGGCCCCGGAAGCTGTAGTAGGTGACGCCTTCGTCCTCGTGCCGCATACCGGCCCAGTGGCCGCTGGTGGCATCCCGCAGCGCCTTCATCCGGCGGCGCAGCGTGTCGGGGGTGAAGCGGGGTCGGCTGCCGCGGGTGCCCGGGTCGAGGACGAATGCGACCGGCGGGCGGACCACGCAGGTGGGGGTGTAGCCGTAGGTGCGGCGGTTCGTGGCGCCGTAGGTGACCTCGAAGATGGTGCGGTCGTAGCCGTCGGTGTCCTTGACGACCTTGTCGAACCAGCGTTTGTAGTTGTCGAGTTTGGCGGCGACGTCGGCGATGTCCGTCATGGTGCCGCGGTCCAGCTCCAGGAATAGCACCGGGATGCCCAGCTCGGGCAGGCGGACGACGGCGTCGGGGATGACGGTGTGCTTGCCGGTGATCGTGTGGGCAACCTCGGTGGCCCAGGCATCCAGGCCGCCCGGCAACGGCCCACACTTGAGTGCGCGGCGCGGCGGCGCCTGGCGCGGATCGGTGCGGGGCGGCGCGCCGTGGGTGGTGGTGCCGGTGACGGCGTTGACGACAATCTCGTTGACGAGCATCGCGTGCGGCGCGCCGGTCCGGCCCGCGCCCCGGGCATGACCGCCCATCTGCCGGTCGTCGCCCAGCGCCTCCCCGGCGGCGATCAGGCCCGCCGCCGTCAGGCCCACGATCTTCTCCGCCCCCGGCCCGCCCGGAACCGGCCGCCCACCCGCCGTGGTGGGCGTGCGGCCCGGCGGCGAGGTGAAACCGCGCTCCTCCACCAGCCGGTGGCCCTGCAGGTCGCGCACCGCCTCGGCGACGTGCTCGACCCGGCGGTGCGCCCGGTACTCGTCCGCGGCAACCAGGGCGTGCAGCTGCTTGTAGGTCGCGACCTTCAGCACCCCGAGAACGGCCAGTACGTCCGCGCGCAGCGCAGCCGTCGAACCGTTCGGGTTACGGGCCGAGCGGCGGAAGTGCACCCGGCCGGAGCGCACCGGCGGCTGCGGCTGCGGGGGCCGGTCGTCCTCGATCCGCTGCCCGCCCGGGCCGCCTTGGTCCTCGCTCAAGTCCGCCCCCTCGTCCGCATGCCGCCGATCTCCTCTGCTCTACCGGACGCCACCGACAACCGGCTGCCCCGTGCCCGGCACCTCGGCGGTCCCGGCCCCGGCCGCCCTCGCCCCGCCCGTGCCGACCCGCGGGAGGCGCCCGGCCTGCCCGGCCGCGAGGGGCAGGAGCCGAGCGGCCCGGGAGCGGCAGAAGGAGGGCACCGCGGGACCGGGAGACGAACCCGATCCCGACCGCCCCGCCCAACCACCCAGCCGCCACCACACACACCACCAACCACCACACCAGCCAGCAGAGGACCAAGAGGAGAGGGAGAGGGTTGTCGGCAGACCGATGCACCTTGATTACGGGCGCTGAACTGCGAAAACACCGGGCCTCATGCACAGAAGCCCCCCGGGGCAGCACCCGGGGACGACCCCGGGGAGTCGTAGAGAGCATCTCCACTGCCACCGAACCGGCCCACACCTTGACGGCCGCTCAGAACGACCCCGCGGCGGGCACCGGAACGCCACCCCGCCCTGGCCTCCCACACGCCGCAGGCGGGCCGGAAGGGCAGTCTCGTGGCGAGCGGGTGTGTCGGAATGTGGAAGGATCACGGTGGCTCCCCGGCTTCTCATTGCCCGCCGGGGAGCTTCTTCATCTCCGCGATGCCGGCCTGTCCGGGCTGCTCAGGCGAGGTTCTGGTCGAGGGCCACCCGCAGCAGCGTGACCGCATCCAGCGCGTCCTGGGACAGCCAGGGCTCGCCGTCGGTGGCGTCGATGACCAGGCGGCCGTCGATGAACGTCCCCCAGTGGTCGCCGACCATCGCGGCCCAGCCGACGGCCGGGCCGCCGTCGGGCCGGCGGACCTGGAACACGGACGGGTCACTCTCCCAGCCGTCGACGAGCAAGGTCGCGTCCGCAGCGCTCCACGTCCCGGTCGGATCACCCAGGCCCCGGCCGAGCGGCGACAGCGACGTGCGCCCCGCATCGAGCGCCAGGCGCAGCGACGCTCCGCCGGCGGCGGGGCGGTGGTGCAGCGGTCGGCGCTGCACCGGCGCCACCGGCGTTTCGACGCGCGGGGAAACACGGTGGGGGCCGTCCGAAGTGGCGCCAGCCGCGCGGTCGCTGGATTCGTCGCGCGTCGCATCAAGCGACGGCCCGGCGGAGGACAGCGGCAACCTCGGCGGCGGCTGGCTGAAGGCCGAGTACTACGGCGCCTACGCCCAGTACTTCGTGAAGTACCTGCAGGCGTACCAGGCG
>NZ_JBFBJY010000197.1:0-3097 GCF_040702125.1 Kitasatospora sp. NPDC085895
GTCACCGACACGATCGGTCTGCTGCTCGTGGTGCTGGTCACCGCCGCGAGCGTCCAGGACAACGCCGCCGGCCGGCAGCTGCTGACCGCGGTCGCAGCCGAGCACCCGAGCATCGGCAAGGCCTGGGCCGACATGGGCTACAAGAACGCCGTCGTCGAACACGCCGCCACCCTGGGCATCGACCTCGAGATCGTCCGCCGCGACCCCACGACCAGGGGATTCGTCGTCCAACCCCGCAGATGGGTCGTCGAGCGCACCTTCGGCTGGCTCATGAACCACCGCCGCCTCGCCCGCGACTACGAGGCTCTCCCGGCCCGCTCGGAAGCCATGGTCCACGTTGCCATGATCGGCTTCCCAATGCTGATGTCAAGCCGATGCGGTGACGGGCGGTGTGACCTGATAGGACCGTCCGTCACGGATCAGGGCCCACAACACGTTGACGCGTCGGCGCGCGAGAGCCAGGACTGCCTGGGTGTGCCGCTTCCCCTCAGCCCTCTTGCGGTCGTAGAAGGTCCGCGAGTTCGGATCGTTCTGAATGCTGATGAGTGCGGACTGGTAGAAGACGCGTTGCAGGCGTCGGTGGTAGCGGGTCGGGCGGTGGAGGTTTCCGCTGACCTTGCCTGAGTCCCGTGGAGCCGGGCTGACGCCGGCAAACGCGGCAAGTCGGTCCGCGGTGGGAAAGGCGTCCAGGTTGCCGCCGACGGCGGCGAGGAACTCGGCGCCGAGTGTCGCTCCGATGCCGGGCATCGAGGTGATTACTTCAGCGAGGTCGTGCTCGCGAAACCGTCCCTCGATGAGCTTGTCGACCTCGGTGATCTTCTTGTTGAGGGCCATCACCTCCTCGGCCAGGGTGTGGACCATCTTGGCGATGGCCTTCTCCCCGGCGACGGCGGTGTGCTGCCGCCCGGCGGCCTCCACGACCCTCGTTGCCAGCGCTTCGGAGCCCCGAACCTTGCGGTTGCGCAGCCACGTCGTCAGGCGCCTGGTGCCAGCGCGGCGGATCGCCGCAGGTGTCTGGTAGCCCGTCAGCAACTGGAGTGGTCCCGCGTTCCCCAGGTCGAGGGCACGTTCGAGGGCGGGGAACATGCTGTTGAGCAGGGCCCGCAGACGGTTGATGGTGCGGGTTCGGTTGGCGACGAGGTCTGCGCGGTGTTCGGTCAGCAGCCGCAGCTCGATGAGGGCCTCGTCCTCGAGGCGGACGGGCAGCAGGTCGGTGCGCATGCGGGCCTGGTCGGCGATGATCCGCGCGTCGCGGGCGTCGGTCTTGCCCTGTCCGCGGTAGCTGTCGGCGGCGCGGTTGACCGCGACACCGGGGATGTAGGCCATCTCCTGGTCGTGGGCGGCCAGGAGGTTGATCAGCAGGCCGGGCTCACTGCCGGTCATGTCCATCGCCCAAGTCACCGCGCGGCCGTCCGCGATGTCCAGGACATCGGCGATCAACTGGAGCAGTTCCGGCTCGTCGCTGGCCACCCGTCGCGACAGCAGCGTGCTGCCCTCGGCGTCGAGGACCAGGGTGTGGTGGTGGGTCTTCCCACAGTCGGTGCCCGCCCATATCCGGCTCATCGTGCTCCATCAGGTCGTACTTGCCTTGGGTACCACGGACGACCTCGCCGGCATGGCTCTACGCAGCGACTTCCTCGCACTTCCCAATCGGCGGCCGAGTCGTCGTGGGGAACCGGGCGGCCAAGCAGATCCAGCCACGATCGGCAGCCTCATGAAAGCCACACCCGGTTCCCCTGGGTGCCACAACCCTACGAATGGCTGGACGACCCAGGAGGAAGGTAGAGCCTCATGACCCGCCGCCTCACCGGCGAATCCACCCCAACCTGGCGCGGAACCTGAGCTCCGAAGTCAGGGACGAAACGCCCAGTCAACACGGCCCAAAACGCACCAAATGCGTCACAGCGGATGTGTGTTCCCGTGCGAAGCGGTATTCCTCAGCGTGTCGAACCCCCAGGGCTGATTCAAAGTCTTTCTGATCATGTGGACGCCCAGGTCGCGGCGGTGTGATGGCAGGGCCGAGTCGTTCTCGCGGTGCGCCCGGTTGGTGAGTGATCGGGGCGTTTCGAGGTGCTGTGTGGCAGATGTTCTGCTGTGAGACGGAGGCAGGCACGGCCTCCGGGTGATCATGAGGTGTCGAGTCCCTGATCACCACAGCGGAAAGCCGTGCCTGCGCGCTCATCATCTCCCATCCCTGTCGGTCTGGGTCAACTCACCGCCCCCGCAACGCCGTCGTTGGACGATCACCCCGGACTGCTTGCCCGCCTGTCGGCAGTTCCCGATCCTCGTTGTGCCCGCGGCCGGCGTCATCCGCTGGTCTTCGTGCTGGCCCTGGCTGCCTGTGCAGTGCTGGCGGGAGCCCGGTCGCTCGCGGCGATCACGGAGTGGGCCGCCGACGTGCCACCTGACCTGCTGATCCGCCTCGGCGGCAGCCTCCGCGAACCGGACACCGGGCCAATCGCCCCGGCCGGGGCCACCATCCGGCGCCTGCTCCAGCGCATCGACGGCGACGCACTGGACGCCGCGATCGGAGCATGGCTCGCCGACCATGCCCGCGCGGCCGACCAGGCCCGGCCATCCGTCGCCGTCGACGGCAAGACGGTTCGGGGCGCGGTCCGCACCGACGGCACTCAAGTTCATCTGCTGGCGGCGGCGGACGCCACCGGCCTGGTCCTGGCCCAGCGCGAAGTGGACGCGAAGACCAACGAAATCACGGTCTTCCGGCCCCTGCTCGCCCCGCTCGACCTGGCCGGGACCGTCGTCACCTTCGACGCCCTGCACAGCCAGCACGATCACGCCCGCTTCCTGGTCGAGGACAAGAACGCGCACTACATCGCCCTGATCAAGGGCAACCGTCCGACCCTGCACCAGGCGCTGAAGCGTCTGCCCTGGCGGGACGTCCCTCTGCAGCAGCGCACCCGCGCCACCGCACACGGTCGCGACGAGATCCGCCGCATCAAGACCTGCACGCTCGCCCGCGGCATCGACTTCCCCCATGCTGCCCAGGCGATACAGATCGTGCGCCGACGCCGCAACCTGGCCACGGGCAAGATCAGTCTGGAACGTGTCTACGCGGTCACCAGCCTGGCCGTCGGGC
>NZ_JBFBJY010000198.1:0-3010 GCF_040702125.1 Kitasatospora sp. NPDC085895
GGCCTGGTCTCCGACCGCTGCGCGGAGCGCTGAAGATCACCAGCCGAACCCTCCAGGCCGACACGCCCCACCCTCAATCGCGCACCAAGTCGTAAGTTGATCTTGTTCGCCGGGTTGGGATGTAAACGCCGTTTACTCACCCCTACACCTCGCTTGGAGGCAATCCTGTGGCAGAAGGCACCGGGGTTGGGCCCGGCCGTACCGACAACCTGCTCGGTCAAGACCTCGAGGTCGGTGGCAGCCGACCCGCCGGCTCGGTGCTGCCTGTCCATCCGCCATGGCCGCAGGTTCGCTCGACCAGCTCGAGCTCGCGATGTGACTGAGATCGGCCAGCACCCACCCTGAGAGCAGGCGGCTGCTCAGCAAGAGTCCTACTGGCATTGGCGGCTGGATGAGCCGAGGTCATCTCCTCGGCTCTTGAGCGTTCGCTAAGACCGTCAGCGAAGGGAGCGATTGCAGCTGACCTGCGGACCTATGCCGTCTGGCCTGTAGCCTCCCTCGGTGATCATTGACCGCAATGCCCAGGTTGTACCGCGCCGCTACCGCGATCGAGAGCTTCGTAAGTGGATGGGGGCGGCCATTGCAGCGGCCGACGCAGACGATCTGCTAGCAGCTTGGCTCTGGGTGACCGAAGGCTGGTACGTCAGCGGCGTGTATCCGCTGCTGGAAGAGCACCGTGATCGCATCACAGTGAAGCTGACCGAAGCGCGGCGCCGCTCGAGGCATGAAGCTCGTTCCCTGATGAAGTTCGGCCCCACCCCGAAGCTGGTCAAAGACCACTGCGCCGCCGCATTCGACACCCTGGTCGCGGCACTCATCACCGAGGAGCGGGACGCCAACGCGGCGCTACGAAGGTGTGGCGACCTGTGGACCCGCATGGGCGGGCACCACGGAGGTGACCCTGTCGATCTCTTCCATCGTGACAAGCACTCTGCAGACGTCACTGCGGTGGAGGAGGTAGCAGGCCTTGCGCGAGAACTCGAGAAGGCTCAAAGTCGCCTCGACCGAATCTGCGCGGAGCACCGGACCTCCATGCACGAGGTCGCGCTGCTGCAAAACCAATACATCGCGCACCTGGTGGCCAGCGATGACGTCAGCCCTGAGGGCCACTATCTCAAGAGCACCTACGCAAGCCTGCTCGCCCATCAGGAAGCCGTGGAACGCGAGCTACAGGAAGCACATCAGAGGGAGGAACTTAAGCGGCTGGATGACGACTGGGAAGAACGCCTTGGAGTTGATCCGCTTATGGTCCCCAGCAGCTTCCACTCCGACACCCAGTTGCTCAAGGCTCTGAGGGATGAAGCGGCAGACGTGCGAGAGGCTGTCTGCGAGGTCAAACAGCTCTGGTCGGAGGCGGCAGACCGCTTCGGACTTGCTCCGAAGATCGCCGGGTATTCGCCGGGGCAGACCGGGCCAGCAGATGTATCGGCGGTCGCGGCGCTGTCGCAGCGCTTGGGGGAGTCCCGTCGCCGGCTGACAGCAGCGATCAGCAGGCACGCGGTGCAGGCAAGTAGAGACGCTCATCTCTTCCACCGCCGCGTTGCCTATGTGAATGGTGCGGCCAGCGTTGACATGGTCGAGGTCCGGAACATGGGCCATCGCGCCTTCGAGCAGATGACCGCGCGCCTCATGGTCCGAGATGGGTTTCGGCTCATACGTGCCCACGGTGGTTCTGGGGACCTGGGCGCGGACGTGATCGCTGAGGGTCCTGCAGGACAGCGAATAGTGATCCAGTGCAAGCACAGCAGCCGAAGAGCTGACGTGGGTACGCCAGAGCTTCAGCGACTGAACGGGACAGCGGTTCCTGTGCATGGAGCTGACGTGGTGATCATGCTGACCAATACAGGCTTCACGACCCCGGGCCGGCAATTTGCGCAGACGCACGGCATCCATGCCATGGGTTACTTGGCGCTGCAGAAATGGGCGACCTGGGGAGACCCGTTGGGGGAGGTGCTTGGTCTATCGGAGGACGGGGCCAGACGGGAATAGCCGATCTGCCAGGGCATACCTGCTTGATCAGCAGTACGGCCGGGCACGAAGTACGAAACAGAGGCCGCGGAGTGACCCCGCTCGCCCCACCTCTGTAGCACCGATCGGGGGCACCCAAATTCGGGTGACCCCGACTCGGCTCGGCAGGTCCGGTGCGCACGCAGTGGGTTCCCGCGGGCGCAGCGCCAGCGCTGCTGGGAAGTGTCGATGGCCTCGCCGCAGGGCGGGCAGGTCTTGGGGAAGTCGATGGGCTGCCCGTCGTCGGTGTGCTCGTCGACGAGGGGTGCTTCGACCCGAGGAATGACGTCGCCGGCTCGATAGACGAAGACCTGGTTGCCGAGCAACGGTGACGTCGTCGATGACCACCGGTTCCAAAACGGCGCGCGGGGCGACGACGCCGGTGCGGCCGACGTTCCACTCAACCTCAAGGAGTCGGGTGACCTTGTGGGGGTGGAACGCCTGGGGGAGTATCGGTCAGCTTCGCCAGGCGGTCGGCGATACGCCGGTGGATGTCAGCGGGCGTGTCCGGCCGCGGAACGAAGGGCACGGCTTCCTTCCCCTCGGAGTGTGCAGGCGGTGGGGGCTCGTCGCGCAGCACTTCCGCAAGGCGTACGCAGAGCACCGATCGCCGCATCGGCGCCGGGAAGCGGACGGTCCAGCACCGTCTCCGGCACCAGGCCTGGATTTCATCCGAGATCAACATCAACAAGAGCAAATCCCGTCGCAGCGCCAACGAGAAGACCAACGCAGTTCGACTTGAGACCTCTCAGGTTTCCCAGGGCGTGGATGGGGCTGGTCGTGACCATATGAAGCCGGCATTGCCGTGTGGTCATATCCCATATCCGCACTGCTCGGTCTTCACCGCCGGTGGCCAGCAGCGGCCGGTCGCCCGGGCCCGTGAACGCCACCACCGCATCCACTGAGCTGTCAGGGCTGCGTCGTTCTCGCGATGTGTCGGTTTTGATCAGGTGATGCGGAGGGTGGCGAGGGGGCGGTTGGGGTCGCGGGCGTGATGGCGAAG
>NZ_JBFBJY010000199.1:0-2986 GCF_040702125.1 Kitasatospora sp. NPDC085895
CGCGACTCCCACTCCGGGCTGAGTACGGCGTCGAGAACGGCCATCGCCCGGCACCGGTCACGGACGGTGGCGATGTCGGGGAGGCGGCGTGCGAGATCGTGCATGGGTGCATTGAACACGGTGGCGCCGACACTCCGGTGAGCTCGGGTCACCCCTCCCCCACACCGGTCGGTGCCTGTCTCTTCATGGCAGGCCTCGTTGGGGCCAGGCTGTCCACCGCACCCGAGGGCGATACCGACACGCCGCACAGCAACACCCGATTGTCTATCCCCTCGTTTCGTAGAGTCCTCATCTCTGCGTCCTGTCCTGATCTCTGCGTCCTGTCCTGGTGGACGGCCTGTCGTTGCTGCTGGATGATGCGTTCGAACTCGGCCGGTGGGAGTCCGCCGGCCCGGGTGTGCCTGCGCCTGGTGTTGTAGAAGTCGGAGATCCAGGTGGCGATCTTGATGCGGGCCTCGGTCCGGGCGGTGGACCGGTGTCGGTGGACGTACTCGACCTTGAGCAGCGAGTTGAAGGCCTCCGCGGCGACATTGTCGAAGCACGAACCGACCCGCCTCCTCCCGGAACTCGGTGTCGTACCTACGTCGTTTCCCCACCCTCAACTCCTTATCAGGTCACGACTCCACGCTACGAGGGGAAGCACACTCCTGACCTGCTACTCAGAATGAACGGGCAGCTACGCGGGCCGGTACAGCTCGCGGATAGGCGGTAGCTTCGCCGCTACCCGGGGCCGGCGCCATCGTCGCGCCCCGGGCCGCGGCCATGGTGGAACGGTCGACCTCCACCATCAGTACCGGCACCCTGATCTCCGGCGCCTGCAACATCGCATCCGGGCGCACCTTGCGCATGGGCCGTAGACCTGTGACTTGCCGCCCAAGCAAATCACGAACGCGACCCATGTCGCATACCTATACGAACCATGGCAAACTGGGCGTAAGTGATAGTGCTCTACAGAGGAAAATCACCCATGACCCATGGAGCCCACCCCCACGCTCCTACCGTCCGCGCTAACATCGACCGGGCCCGCGGCTGCGAAGAATGCCGCAGCTGGGGCACCGTGATCACACCCGAGGGCCGCCACGAGCTGTGCCCCAGGTGTCAGCACCCCGATTAAGCATGCGATCTCCGATCCTGGCGGGCGACCTCCAGGCCGAAGTCGGACCACCACATCGCCTTACACCCCCACGCGCTGACCGAGCCCGATCCGGCCTGGCCGATCGTCTGGCAGCGCACCTACAGCGTGGCGCGGCAGTGGTGCCTGGAGTTGGACGGCCGCGTCGACTGGGCGCAGCTGCCCGAGGAGACGGTGTTCGAGGGCGAGCAGTTCGGCCGCTGGGTCGTGGCGCAGCGGGCCGGCTGGCCGGGCCTGGAGAGCGATCAGCAGGATCTGTTGGCGGCGATCGGCATCGAGGCGGACCCCGAGCTGGTGGCCGCAAAGGCCGCTGCGGAGGCGAAGCCGAAGACGTCCCGCGCGGACCGCTTCCAGCAGGGCCTGGCCGCGCTGGCCGCAGCGGCGAGCACCGCGCGGGCGTCAGGCCGGACTAGGCCGCCCGCCTTACTCCGGAAGGCTTCCAGCGCGGCGGGATAGTACTCGCGCAGGAGCGAGCGGATCTGGTTGCCGAGCTGCTGGCGGTTCCAGACGGCGTCCTGCTGGGCGCGGGCCAGCACGGTGACAGCCCGGCCCTGGTCGGAGTCGGCGGGCAGCGGGCGATGCATGGCCATGTCGGTGCGCAGGATGTTCGCCAGGACCAGGGCGTCGCCCTGGCCGGACTTCTTGCGGGACACGCCGTGCCGGTCGCGGTAGCGGGCGGCGGCGAGCGGATTGATCGCAAACACCTTGCGGCTGCCGGTGCGCAGGGCGGCGACCAGCAGGCCGTGGCTGGTCTCGATTGCCACCGGGACGGGCGCCTCGGGGCTGTCACCGTGTTCGGCCAGGAGGTCGAGCAGCAGCCGGTAACCAGCCGCGTCGTTGGTGATCCGGCACTTGGCCAGCAGCGCGCCGGTGTCGTCGACCAGGGCGACGTCGTGGTGCGATTCGGCCCAGTCGATACCGCAGAAGATCTTCAACCGATTCTCCCTTCGCTGCCTGTTTTCGCTGGTCGCAAGCACATGTGGGTCACGCGGCGCCCTAATCCCAGGACTCTTCGGTCCGCCATCTCAGCAGCCGTTCATGACACCAGCGCGCCCCAGGGGCCCCTCTCTTCACCAGAGCTCGACGGCTCGCGGAGATCAGCAAGGGGTCAGCCCTGGAACGGGCTCGCGCCACGACCACGGAAACACGATCTTCGGTGGGTTTCGCGCCAGCCCGCAGGCGCCGGACAGCGCCGCTCTCTTCTGCAGACCTCGCAGGTCTGGGTTGCCGTAGGCATCAGCCCGGCACCCCACGCCACCACCACGAAACCCACCTCCGTGACAGCACCGCTCTATCGGAAGGCCTCACAAGGGCCAGGGGCCATCGCAGGTATCCATCACGGCAGACAGACCCAGAAGCTCCGACCGGGGCGATCTGGAACCGCCTTCACTACGGATTAGGGGTTGCCGGGGCCGCCGAACCGCACCGATCCACCTTGACAATCGACTCTGACCTACGGAAACGCTGGGGGTTCTGGCGAGGGCGGCGCGGAGCCTTGTGGTAGGGAAACGGGAGGGGGATGCGGTAGTGGAAACGACGCAGCCGCGGATTCCTTGACGGGGTGTTCCTTGACGGCCTGCCCGGGCGCCGGCGGGCAGGCCGTTGGCCGAGTTGGTCTGCTTCGGGTGGAACCTGACACGATCCGTACGCGCCGATTCGTCATTGCCTAGGGAGCGTCTTCAAAGATCAGATCCAGAGCAGGATTGAGGCAATGGTGACGGCGGCCTGGTAGGACTCGCGTGTTTTGTCGTAGCGGGTCGGTGCGCCACGAGGCGCCGTGGAGTCGAGTGAGGTGAGAGACCTGCACCGCCGGGTTGTCGCAGCAACCTGGTTGAAGCTGAGGGCAGCTCGTCT
>NZ_JBFBJY010000200.1:0-2814 GCF_040702125.1 Kitasatospora sp. NPDC085895
GCGACAACACCCCACGAGCCCACTCCGACCTCATGGCTCATGATCATCCACGACGCCCCCCACACTCCCCGTCTATCGCGCACCAAGTTGTTAGCCCATGAGCGTAAGTCCCCAGGCCGATGCCGCGCGGGCGGTGGCCGGTTAGTCTCGCGGCGTGAACCTCGAAACGATCACTCCGTTGCCTGCGCGCGTTGCGCGCCGAGGCCTTGTTCCCGAGAGGGCACACCGCCGATGACGAGAACGAAGGCCGTGGCCTTGGCGGGGGGTGCCTCCTACCTCCTTATGGTGGGTCTGCTGGTGGGGGGCGCGACGCGGGCGTCGGGCACGGTCCACGCTGTCGGGTCACTGCTGGCCGTGAGCCTGCTCGTCGGCGTGGTGCGGCGGATGCCGCAGCTGGCTCTGGCCATGGCACTCTTCGGATCCACGGCTGTGGTGGTGGGCACTCCGAGCTCCATCCACCAGGATCTGGCGGCGTCGTATCAGGGCCAGTTCCTGTCGTATCTGGCGGTGGACCTCGTCCTGGGCTTCATCGTCGCCACCTGCGCACGGCGCGCTTCGATCGTCGCCGTGGCCATGTCTGTCGCCGTGCAACTCCTGGTGATCGGCGGCTTCGCGCACGGGGACAACCTGACCATCAACGGGGTGATCGCCCTCCTGGCGATGGCCGCATCCTGTATGGCTGGTCTGCTGAGCCGCGAGCGCCGCGAGCACGCCGTGGTGTTGCGTGCACAGGAGGTGGCCGAGGCCGTGACCGCCGAACGGCTGCGAATCGCACGGGAACTGCACGACATGGTCGCGCACAGCATCGGCATCATCGCCATCCAGGCCGGTGTGGGCAGCCGGGTCGTCCAGACCCAGCCGGCACAGGCGCGCGAAGCCCTGCGCGCCATCGAGACCATCAGCAGAGAGACCCTGTCGGGCCTTCGGCGCACACTGGTGTCGCTCCGTCAGGCCGATCGGGACGCGACAGCTTCGGAGCAGTCACCGCTCGCACCCTCGCTGGGGCTGGCGGACGTCGAACGGCTGGCTGCAGCGACCGCGGATGCGGGGGTATGCGTCGACGTGCGCCGCAGCGGGGAGCAGCGTCCTGTGCCGGCCGACATCGATCTGTCCGCCTACCGGATCGTGCAGGAGGCGCTGACCAACGTGGTCCGGCACGCGGGCACCGGGCGCTGCCGGGTGGCTATCGACTACGGGGACGAGGAGCTGTCCGTGGAGGTCGTCGACGACGGGCGCGGCACCACCGGGAACGGCTCGGCCCACGGCTTCGGCATTATCGGGATGCGGGAGCGGGTCGGCTTGCTGCACGGCCACCTCAGCGCCGGGCCGCGCCCTGAGGGCGGCTTCCGGGTGGTGGCCAAGCTGCCCCTGCCCGCACCCCTCGGAGTTCCGGTGGACACCCGATGACCACCGTGGGCCGTCACCCCGGCTCTCTCCGGCACCTAACCATGGGCACCTTCTCAGGGCCCGCAGAGAGAAGGGTCCATCAAGTGACCGTTCGCGTTGTGCTCGCCGACGACCAGCCCTTGGTGCGGTCCGGTCTACGCGTGCTCATGGCCGATCACAGCGAACTGGAGGTCGTCGGTGAAGCCGGCACCGGCGCCGAGGCCGTTCAACTTGTCAGGGATACGAGCCCCGACGTCGTGGTCATGGACATCCGGATGCCCGGCATGGACGGGATCGAGGCCACCCGCCAGATCACGGCCGGTCCGGCATCCACACGCGTCCTCGTCCTGACCACCTTCGACGAGGACGACCACGTCTACGGCGCGCTCCGGGCCGGCGCGAGCGGCTTTGTGGTCAAGGACATGGCGCTGGACGACATCCTCGCGGCGATCCGCGTGGTCGCTGCCGGCGACGCTCTGATCGCGCCGGGTGTGACACGCCGTCTGATCGCGGACTTCATCGGGCACCCCGCGGCTGTCCCGGCTCGCTTCCCACGGCCGGTCGAGGGCATCACCGAGCGGGAACGGGAAGTGCTGACCCTGGTCGGACGCGGCCGTTCGAACACCGAGATCGCCGAGGACCTCTTCATCACGGTGGCCACCGCCAAGTCGCACGTGTCACGGCTGCTCACCAAACTGAGCGCCCGGGACCGGGTCCAGCTCGTCATCACGGCCTATGAGATGGGGCTCGTCACCTTGTCTCGCTGAAGCGTGCGGGTCATGCCGCTGGGATCTGCTCGTCCTCCAACACGCTGGAGTCGACGTCGAGGTGGAGGTCGTAGCCCCTCAGTCGCGGAGCGGCTGGGCTCGGCTGGGTACGCTGGTTGGCGGTCCGACTCCCTGGCTGCTGATGCTGGACTCCGGTGGCCGGGGCTGTTGGCCACTGGACCGGGTGCCGGGCTGCTCGGCAGCGGGCCGCGCGGACGGGGCAGGGCGTTGGCGTGCCGAGAGCAGGGCGCCGGATCCGAACCTTGCGTCGTCCCTGCGGGGGAGCTGGTCATGCCGGAGGATGCTGGCCGGCCCGTGCTACTGGTGGGGGCGGGAGAGGTCCTCGGAGACGATGGCGGCGATCCGCACGGTCGGCGGCCAAAGTGGTGCGGGGGGAGTAGGCATGGACCGCGTTGACGGCAGGTCGGCCGGTGCCCGGGTCGCCCTCGATGTGGGCGGAGTACAGCTCGATCTGCTGCCGGTCCTCGGTGATCGTCCGGATCAGCCGGCCCAGGCGGGGTCGGTGTTCGAGCTCGCGGCGCAGACCTTCAAGTGCCTGGTCGGCACTAACGACTTGGTGCGCGATTGAGGGTGGGGCGTGTCGGCCTGGAGGGTTCGGCTGGTGATCTTCAGCGCTCCGCGCAGCGGTCGGAGACCAGGC
>NZ_JBFBJY010000201.1:0-2796 GCF_040702125.1 Kitasatospora sp. NPDC085895
GGGGTTGTGGGAAAGTTCTTCAGTCGTCTGCCGGCGGCTGGGCGAGTCAGAAACCGTATGGGTAGTCGAAGGACATGCGAAAGGTCCGGCGTAGAGGGTAAGACCCCCGTAGACGAAATCTGTACGGCTCGCTTGAGCTTCTCCCAAGTAGCACGGGGCCCGAGAAATCCCGTGTGAATCTGGCGGGACCACCCGCTAAGCCTAAATATTCCCTGGTGACCGATAGCGGATAGTACCGTGAGGGAATGGTGAAAAGTACCGCGGGAGCGGAGTGAAATAGTACCTGAAACCGTGTGCCTACAAGCCGTGGGGGCAGTCTTCGGACTGTGACTGCGTGCCTTTTGAAGAATGAGCCTGCGAGTTTGCGGTGTGTAGCGAGGTTAACCCGTGTGGGGTAGCCGTAGCGAAAGCGAGTCCGAAGAGGGCGGTTGAGTTGCATGCCCAAGACCCGAAGCGGAGTGATCTAGCCATGGGCAGGTTGAAGCGCGGGTAAGACCGTGTGGAGGACCGAACCCACCAGGGTTGAAAACCTGGGGGATGACCTGTGGTTAGGGGTGAAAGGCCAATCAAACTCCGTGATAGCTGGTTCTCCCCGAAATGCATTTAGGTGCAGCGTCGCGTGTTTCTTGCCGGAGGTAGAGCACTGGATAGGCGATGGGCCTCACCGGGTTACTGACCTTAGCCAAACTCCGAATGCCGGTAAGTGAGAGCGCGGCAGTGAGACTGTGGGGGATAAGCTCCATGGTCGAGAGGGAAACAGCCCAGAACACCGACTAAGGTCCCTAAGCGTGTGCTAAGTGGGAAAGGATGTGGAGTCGCAGAGACAACCAGGAGGTTGGCTTAGAAGCAGCCACCCTTGAAAGAGTGCGTAATAGCTCACTGGTCAAGTGATTCCGCGCCGACAATGTAGCGGGGCTCAAGCACATCACCGAAGTCGTGTCATTGCAGCATGAGGGCCAACGCCCGCTGTGATGGGTAGGGGAGCGTCGTGTGCCGGGTGAAGCGGCCGAGGAATCGAGTCGTGGACGGTTCACGAGTGAGAATGCAGGCATGAGTAGCGATACAAGAGTGGGAAACTCTTGCGCCGATTGACCAAGGGTTCCTGGGTCAAGCTGATCTGCCCAGGGTAAGTCGGGACCTAAGGCGAGGCCGACAGGCGTAGTCGATGGACAACGGGTTGATATTCCCGTACCCGCTATGAAGCGCCAACGCTGAACCCTCTGATGCTAAGCCCGTGAAGCCGCCCCGGATCCTTCGGGTGAAGGGGAGTGGTGGAGCCGGCGGCCCAAGGTGGTAGTAGGTGAGCGATGGGGTGACGCAGGAAGGTAGTCCAGCCCGGGCGGTGGTTGTCCCGGGGTAAGGGTGTAGGCCGAGTGATAGGCAAATCCGTCACTCATGAAGGCTGAGACCTGATGCCGAGCCGATTGTGGTGAAGTGGATGATCCTATGCTGTCGAGAAAAGCCTCTAGCGAGTTTCATGGCGGCCCGTACCCCAAACCGACTCAGGTGGTCAGGTAGAGAATACCGAGGCGTTCGGGTGAACTGTGGTTAAGGAACTCGGCAAAATGCCCCCGTAACTTCGGGAGAAGGGGGGCCAGCCCTGGTGGAGACCTTTACGGTCCGAGCTGGGGGTGGCCGCAGAGACCAGCGAGAAGCGACTGTTTACTAAAAACACAGGTCCGTGCGAAGCCGTAAGGCGAGGTATACGGACTGACGCCTGCCCGGTGCTGGAACGTTAAGGGGACCGGTTAGTCCGATTTCGGTCGGGCGAAGCTGAGAACTTAAGCGCCAGTAAACGGCGGTGGTAACTATAACCATCCTAAGGTAGCGAAATTCCTTGTCGGGTAAGTTCCGACCTGCACGAATGGCGTAACGACTTCTCGACTGTCTCAACCACAGGCCCGGTGAAATTGCATTACGAGTAAAGATGCTCGTTTCGCGCAGCAGGACGGAAAGACCCCGGGACCTTTACTATAGCTTGATATTGGTGTTCGGTTCGGCTTGTGTAGGATAGGTGGGAGACTGTGAAGCAGCAACGCCAGTTGTTGTGGAGTCGCCGTTGAAATACCACTCTGGTCGTGCTGGATGTCTAACCTGGGTCCGTGATCCGGATCAGGGACAGTGTCTGGTGGGTAGTTTAACTGGGGCGGTTGCCTCCTAAAGGGTAACGGAGGCGCCCAAAGGTTCCCTCAGCCTGGTTGGCAATCAGGTGTTGAGTGTAAGTGCACAAGGGAGCTTGACTGTGAGACTGACGGGTCGAGCAGGTACGAAAGTAGGGACTAGTGATCCGGCGGTGGCTTGTGGAAGCGCCGTCGCTCAACGGATAAAAGGTACCCCGGGGATAACAGGCTGATCTTCCCCAAGAGTCCATATCGACGGGATGGTTTGGCACCTCGATGTCGGCTCGTCGCATCCTGGGGCTGGAGTAGGTCCCAAGGGTTGGGCTGTTCGCCCATTAAAGCGGTACGCGAGCTGGGTTTAGAACGTCGTGAGACAGTTCGGTCCCTATCCGCTGTGCGCGTAGGAGTGTTGAGAAGGGCTGTCCCTAGTACGAGAGGACCGGGACGGACGAACCTCTGGTGTGCCAGTTGTCCTGCCAAGGGCATGGCTGGTTGGCTACGTTCGGGAGGGATAACCGCTGAAAGCATCTAAGCGGGAAGCCTGCTTCGAGATGAGCACTCCCACCTCCTCGAGAGGGTAAGGCTCCCAGTAGACGACTGGGTTGATAGGCCGGATATGGAAGCCCCGTAAGGGGTGGAGTTGACCGGTACTAATAGGCCGAGGGCTTGTCCTCAG
>NZ_JBFBJY010000202.1:0-2755 GCF_040702125.1 Kitasatospora sp. NPDC085895
ACCCGCCCAACCCGTGCTCGTCGCCCAGTCATTGGCCACATTGCCATTGGTGTCCACAAACCCGACGTGACCACCGGCAGCATCAAACGACACCGGCGAGGTCTGGGCCCGGTCATCGGCGATGTTGTCGTATCGATAGGGACTGAAGGTGCCGTGCCCAGCGAAGTAGGGGTACGGAATGTGGCGCCGCACGGCACCGACACTGCCCGCCTCCTCCAGGCCGTCGTACTCGGTGTGAGCGGAGTTGGTCCAGCCGTTGAAGATGACGACGTGCCCGGAAGCGCCGGATGCGGTGTTGAGCAGGATATCGCCCGGCTTGAGGTCCTCCTTATTGATGGCGGTGGAGAAGTCCGGCAGGCTCCCGGTGGTCTCACCCCAGTTGTTGGCGCTGGATGAGGCCAAGTTCCAGGCCATCGAGACGAAGCCGGAACAGTCGGTGCGGTACCTCCCGTTGGCGTCCGTCCGGTAGGCGTACATGCTGTACGGCACACCGGCGTTTACCCAGCTCATCGCCCGGGATATGACGTCCGAGCGGGTGACGGCCGACGCGGTGCGCTGGTTCAGGGTCGGTGCCGTCAGCGAGCGGGAACCCGCCTTCTTTGCGGCGTCGACCAGCTCCGAGGCCGTCGCCGTCGTCGGATTGGGGACAGTCGGAACGAACACACTCTGGTAGCCGGAGGTCGAGGCAGCGACGGCGACCCCATCGGGGTCGGTAGGCGCCGCTGCGGCGGGACCGACGAGCGTCCCACCAAGCGCACCCGCTACAGCAACGGCGAGAGTGGTTCGTAGGACAAGGCGAAAGGACATCTTCAACTTGGGTAACTCCAGTAGCAGAGATGGATGGATGGAAGAGCGCCCGCTCGTGCTGTGACCGCGTGGCTGCTGCCCCAGCGGAGTCCCTTCTCGCCGCGGATGCGGGCGAGTTCCCGGCGCTGGACGGCCAGGAGTTTCGGGGGTGGCGGGCGTTGGCGTTGCGCACCGGAGGATCAGGGGGGTGCGGGCTACCGGGAGTGGTCCGCTTCGGTCGTGCTCCGGTAGTGCCGCGCGCGGCCAGTGGGTGGGCTGGTACTTCTCCCAGGTCTGGATGGGGATGCGGGGGCCGTCGTCGGCGGCGTGGTTGGCCAGGCCGTTGAGCCCGAGGTCGCCGGGCGCACCGTGCTGACGGACAAGATCTTGTGCGATGACTGATTGTCAGGACAGCTGACCTGGTGATGGACAATCAATTCCGTACAAGTGCGCGGCGTTCCGCTGTCCTGACAAAGTCCGTACAACGTCCTGACAACGTCCGAGTGCACCGTTGGACAGCCGGACAATCACTGTGCGCAGGGACGATCAGAAGTCAGCTGCAGTGGCTCCAGCCGCTGGTCCACGGGGTGACCGTGAGGGAGCCGTCCTAGTACTCCAGCAGTGCTTCGCTATCTGGCCTGGTCAGAGGCGTCGTGGGGAGTGTAGTGGGCTGTTGGTGAGAGAGGGGTGGTCTTCGCGGAACGCCCCTCTGCCGGGTGCAGGGCGGACATGGCGGGGCTCTGGCGCGGACAGCCTCACGGCGTGATCGACGAACATGCAGACACTGTCTGGGGCCGAGACCTCGACGACCTCTTCCTGCGCATCGGCTCCCGCTTCGGACGTGTCGATCTGCGGCGCCGAATGCGTGACTACGTGCGTGGTCTACTCGCTCCTGTCGGCCGCAAAAACGGCTGGCAACTGGCCGAGTTCGCCGGACATCGCACCCCCGACGGTCTCCAACGGCTGCTGAACAGGGCGGCCTGGGACGCCGACGATGTCCGCGACGACCTGCAGGCATACGTCGCCGAGCGCCTCGGCGAGGACGGTGGGGTCCTCGTCATCGACGACACCGGCTTCATCAAGAAGGGCACCACTTCGGCCGGCGTGCAGCGCCAATACTCGGGCACCGCCGGGGCTCGTATCTGAATAACTGTCAGGTTTGATCTTCCTTGACGGCAGACTCGGGCAGAAGGGCTTGGAGCTGTTCGAGGGTTCGGGCGGGCGATGCGGGCAGGGGTGTGACGTCGATGCGGTGCAGGTCCAGGAGCCGGTGGCCGTCCTGAAACTGGTTGGAGAGGTTGGTGCGGGTGACGCCCAGCAGCTGGGCCAGGAGAGTGCTGGTAATCGCCCTGCGGCGGCGCAACAGCGCTGCCAGGAGGCGGTGGTAGTGGTCGATGCTGCTGGTCTGCGGGTGGAGGTAGCTGCGGGGACGGTGGAAGCGCCGCTGGAAGGCGGCCTCGGCGAGGGCGTCCCAGTACGGCTCGGAGACTGCCACCAGGCGTTCGAAGTCGGACCGCGGCATGCCGGTCAGGGCCGGATCGCTGAGCATCTCGGTCAGGCCGGGGTCGATCCGGCGGGCGGCCGGCGTGGCTTCCGGAAGTCGGGGTGGAACGGGGGCGAGGGTGTAGTTCCAGTCGCCGTGGAACGCATCGGGCGTGATCGGCAGGGACTGGAACTCGGAGGCGCTCACCGTGGAGCCAAGAGGGTAGCTGCCGGTGTCCAGCTCGGCGCCGATGGTCAGCCCGGTGCGTGTGGTCGTCGCGGCGATGGTCTCGATGACGACCTCGTAGCTGGTCAGCGGTCGGCCGCGCCAGTTCGCGGTGATGTGGCAGAACATTCGGTGTTCGATCTTGTTCCATTTCGATGTGCCCGGTCAATGCCGTTGCTTGAAGCTATCAAGCAGTTCGTGACATCGGGATAGCGCGGTCGTTGGGCCTGGCATGCATCCATGGGTGGGGTTGTCCGAGCA
>NZ_JBFBJY010000203.1:0-2701 GCF_040702125.1 Kitasatospora sp. NPDC085895
TGCTCGGACAACCCCACCCATGGATGCATGCCAGGCCCAACGACCGCGCTATCCCGATGTCACGAACTGCTTGATAGCTTCAAGCAACGGCATTGGCCCGCGACTTCGAAATGGAACAAGGTCGAACACCGGCTGTTCTCGCACATCACGATGAACTGGCGCGGCAGGCCGTTGACCAGCCACGAAGTGGTCGTGAACAGCATCGCCGCGACCACCACCCGCACCGGCCTGACCGTCCACGCCGAACTCGACACCGGCGCCTACCCAACCGGTGTGACCGTCGGCGACCGGCAGATGGATGCCCTGCCGCTGGACCGGCACACCTGGCACGGCGACTGGAACTACACCCTTCGGCCCGAGCCCTACACCGAGATCAACGAAGCCCCGGACCCCTTCGACCGGCCCAGCCCCGACCTCGCCTGGCTGCGGCACCCGGCGATCACCGGACTCGACCCGGCGGAGTGGGACACCCTGATCGCCCAGCTCGTCTCCCTCCACAACACCCAGCGCGAGGGCCAACTCGACAAGCGGCGCGGCCACCGGCCCCGCATCAAGGGCGACGGCACCACCGGCCGCCGCCCTGTCCTCACCCTTGCCGACCGCCTCCTCGTCGTCCTGCTCCATCAGCGACACGGCCTCCCACAGACCGCCGTCGCCCGCCTCTACGGCGTCACGCCCTTCACCATCAACCGGCGCATCCGCGACGTCCGCGAACTCCTCCAAGCCGCCGGCCACGTCATCCAGCCCGCCGAACACCAACTCGCCAACCTGGCCGACCTTCACGACCTCGCCGCCAGTCACAGAATCACCATCGCCACGGAGATCCAATCTGCGGGTTGATGATCTGCAGAGCCTTAGTAACCGATGTTGCTGATGGTTAGCCAAGATCAGCAATTAGTTACTGATTTGCGCAGGCGGAACCAAGGTTTCAGTAACTGATGCGCCTCATCAGCAACTTGCTCCCGTTGTGGCGCCACTAGCCGTCGGCGAGTCTTTCCGGCACGAGGCAACCACCAGGAGCGCCTCGGCGCACAGCCCAGGAACTGTCCCGCGCACGGCCTCGGAGGTACACGCCATGCCCACCGCCATCCCTGATGCTCTCGCCGGACGCCAGGCAGCCGGTCGGACATCGGCCCACGAAGGCCAGACACTGCGGGTCTGGGAGAAGGAGCTCACCGCCGACCACGGCTCCGTCCGGCTGGCACGAAACAGTGTCCACGCCGAGCTGGTGGCGTGGGGATGGGCGCGGGAGCGCGCTGACGACGTGGCGCTGATCTGCTCCGAACTGGTGACGAACGCCATCAGGCACGCCTGTCGACCGGCGGATTCGGTTCTCGTGCGACTTCAGGAGAACGCGGACGGCTGCCGCCTCGAGGTCCGAGACAGCCGCAGCGATCTGATGCCCGTCACCCGACCCGCCGGCATTCGCCAGCACGGCCACGGGCTGCTGCTCGTGGCAGCGGTCTCGGAGGACTGGGGCGTCGCGAGACGGAAGGGAGCAAAGGTGGTGTGGGCCAGGGTCCTGCAGAGCTCTGCGGACGAGAACCCGGGGAAGGCAGCATGAGGAGCCTGCTTCGCCGCGCCCTCGGGCTGGGCGAGGGGGTACGGCGGGCCGCAGCGAAGCGCCCACCGAGCCGCAATGAGGCCGCCGACCGAGCCCCCCAGCCCCGGGCGGGCCACCGGACCGCCGGCGCGTTCGACCAAGGCCCGAGTGCTGCACTGCGCGAGACGTTCTGGTGCAGTGCTGTCGCCTACCCGCACAGCGGCGGCCGTCCGGTCCTGTTCGGTGCGTGCCCTACCCGGGATGCCCGGCGGTCCGTGCGCTGGCTGCAGATGCGGGTGGAGCAACTGGCCGATCAGCTGGACGCTGCCCATGCGCGGCCGGGACGGGCCTGGGCGCAGGACGAGACTGCCGCGGAGGCGGCAATGTCTGCCTTGGCGTGGGGTGAGTCGTACACGGTGACGCTGGTGGACGACGACACTGTGTACGTCTTCACCGCGCAGCCGAACACCGGCAGCGAGCCGCTGCTCCCGGGCCGGGAGGCGTCATGGCCGGCTTGATGGGCTCCGGTGAGGTTGTGGCCGAGTTCCTGGGCGAGGTGAGCGCCAGGCTTGGAGGCGTGCCTGCGCGGTTCGACCGGTTGCCGACGGGGCCGATGCGGGGTGTCTCCGGGAGGCTGACCCTCGAGGACGGCCGAACGGTGCACGTCACCGCCGCGGGATGGAACAGCCCGGGGATCGCCGAACTGCGCCGGGAAGTGCTCATCGCCGAACGGATCACCGCGGTCGGTCCTGCTCTGCTGTGTGCGGTCCGGGAAGTTACGCGGTGCGTCGTGGTGCACGAGCTGGTGCAGGGCCGGGCGGTCAGCCTTGCGCCCGGTTCGCCGGACCTTGCCGCTGTTGGGAACTTCCTGGTGCGGGCAGCCAAGGAGCTGTCGGGTGAACCGGTCGGGGAGGTCGGCGTGCTGGGGGATACGTTCCGGCTGTGGCCCTCGTGGGCGCTGTTCACCGACTCACCGTGGAGCCGGAGCGCACTGGAGCCGCGCGAGGAGCGTGCGCTGCAACGGCTTGCCGTGCTGGACCGCAGAGCGCAGCGCCTCGGCGGTCCGGTCGTGGTCCACGGCAGCCTGCACCCCGGGAACCTGCTGATCGGCCCCGGCGGCGAGGTGACGGCCGTGGGGTGGCGGCGGGCCCGGTTCGG
>NZ_JBFBJY010000204.1:0-2603 GCF_040702125.1 Kitasatospora sp. NPDC085895
GTCGCATCAAGCGACGGCCCGGCGGGGCTTGATCCGACGCGCGACGAATCCACTCGGCCGGCCGGCCCGGCCTCCACGGCGGCAGGCCCGTGCCCGGCGGCGGCCTCGGCCCGGCGGCGGGCGACGAGCATCTCGTAGCGCAGCGCGTGGGCCGTGCGCAGCAGCCGCTGGACGGCGGCGGTGGCGCTGCGCTCCAGCAGGTCGAGGGCCTCGGTGCCGCGCGGATCGGCCTCGCCGTGGCGGGAGGTTTCCAGGTTCTGCAGGAAGCGGGCCGCGGCGCGCTGCACGCCGGCGGCGACGTCGAGGAGCTCCTGGGCGCCGGCGTCGGCCCCGTCCCGGGTTTCGACGCGCGAGGCAATCAGGGCGTCCGCCACCGCCCTCTGCTGCCCCTCGGCGCGGCGGCGCCGGTAGGCCTTCGACGAACACGACCGCGAGCAGTACACCGGCCGCCGACCCGGACCGGTGGCACGCAACCCCATCCCGCACTCCGGGCAGACCGGCCCCTCGGGCGGGAGCTTGATCCCTCGCGCGTTGATTCCGTCGGCAACCTTGATGCCCCGCGCGTCGAAACTCTCGTCCATGACCGGGGAGCGTAGCCGGTGTCCCGGACAGCACCCGCCCCGGTCCGAAGAACCACCAGTGCGCACGCCGCCACCGGCCGGTTGCGCATGCGCAACCACCCATGCGCGTGCGCACGGCAACCCGGTGTGCGCACGCGCATCCGACACGGAGACGGCCGTACATGCGCACGGAACCAAATGCGCAGGTGCGCAGCCGGCCGGGCCGGGGTGCGCAGGCCGGTGCGCAAGCGGCTCGGGTGCCGTGCGCAGCCGGCTGGCTGGCCCAAGGGCGCGATCGGGACGCGGGTCGGCCCGGCCGCCAAGAGGGGGAGCGGCCTTCGAACTCGCTAGCCGGCTAGTTCTTCGGGATTTCCCACTGCCAGGGCAGGGATCCGATCCGCTTCGCGGTTTCCGCCCCGGCATCTGCCCATGGCGGCGGGGCGGATACTTTCACTCGTCGCTGCCCAGGCATGGACGAGCGTTCTTCCTTGCCATGGGCCTGGCCAGCTTCGGAGAGGGGCGGGGTGAATCCCGGCCGAGCACGTCTCACCGTTTCCAGGAACGCCGCCAGGGCGAAGCCGCCGTCTTTCACTCGTTCCAAGAGGCGGGCGGTCTCACGTAGCTCGGTGAAGCTCTGGCCCAGCGCGGCCGCAACCAATGCGCTCCGCAACTGGATCCCCATGTCGCGATCGTGCCGTGCCACGTCGGCCAACCTCATGATCGCTGATGGAGGCAACGCCGGCCCCAAAGCGTCGCCGCGGTTGGGCGAGATCGTCCGGTGGTCATCGGAGTTCTCCGCATTGTCCGCGGACATTGCGGCGGCCTGGCCGCTCATCGGCACACCGGTGTCCGCGGCCGACTCGGTCACCTCCTCCGCATCCAGCTCATCTCCCGCCTGGTCTGCTTCCAGCAGCGCCAGCTGCTCAGCAGCATCGTCCAACCGTTGGGTGTTGGCCTCCATCTCGGCAGTGATCTGCGCGAGGTCGGAGGAGACGTCGTTGCTGAAGTCGAAGGCCGGCGGAGCGGGCAGGTTCGGTATGGGGAAAACCGGCAGCGGTTCGGTGAGTTCGTCCGAGTTCTGTTGTCCGGCCGCTGATCGCAGGTCCTGCACCTCGTCCTGCAGCTGAGCAGTGTGAACGGCCGCACGGGATGCAAGTTCTAGGGCTCTTGTGCGCTCGGACTGCGCGTGGCTCAGCTGGGCTGCGGCCGTGGTGTGGTGCTGACCTGCGGTAACCAGCTGCTGGCTCGCCCGGCCGATGGCTTCGGCGTCTCGTGTTCGCTGGATGAGTAGCTGAAGCTGGTGGTGCTTGAGCATGGTGATCTGGGACTCGAGTTGCGCAACCATGGCCGTCAACATGGTCACGCGCCCGTCCGCGGCCAGGAGAGCGTCCTTCGTTGCGCTGTAGAGTTCGCGCATCTTCAGCAGCTCTTCCTGCGCACTGATCAGCTGCCGCTGGAGGCCGACCACTTCCAGCGAGGCGGGATCCTTCACCGGGGTGGGGGCCGTCAGGTGCTCGTGCCACAGCTTCTTCGCCTGGGCGATCCAGTTCTGCTGTTGCTCAAGTGAGCCCGAGCAGACGTCGGCCACCGCTTCCACGAAGTCCCAGGTCAGCTCCCCGCCCTTGAGCATTCGGAAGGCGGCTGTCCGTTTTGGGACTGCACCGTCGCGGAAGTGGACGTCGGTCAACTCCGCGATGAGCTGCGTGCGGGTCAACGGCCGGCCCTCGAGCCACTCGGACATGAGCATGGCAAGCTCGTTGGCCTGCTCCGAAGCGCCCAACATGTCCTTGGACGCCGGACGTCCCCGGCGAGGCTTCTGTGGCACCGACTCCCTCATTGTTCGCGGACAACTCCGAACAAGTGCAGCCCTCAGAATCTCGTGCGCGGTGACTCCCTGTCAGGTGGATCGTGAGATCAGCAGCCATTCACACCGATCAAAGGGAGCCCTCGCCTCGATCGTTCACGCGCGCGCGCCGGCATGAGGGGTTCGGCTGGGCTGTCCGGTTCCTGATGATTCGTCCTGCGGTGTGATGCTCGCTGGTC
>NZ_JBFBJY010000205.1:0-2540 GCF_040702125.1 Kitasatospora sp. NPDC085895
CAGTCGGGTAGCCGGGCCACGTTGCCGTGGCCCGGCCCCCTCAGAACCGGACGTGCACCTTTCAGCGCATCCGGCTCAAGCAAGCCCCGAGAGCTTCGCAGGTCAGCAGGGCCGTGTGGACCGTTTCCCATCGCCAGCATGGTGCTGGCGATGGCACTCGGAGTGTACGAGGCGAAGGTTGTTCCGTTCGTCCGTGCCGCCATCTCGCCGGTAGACGAAGTGATGCTTGTGAAGCATTTTCTTCGAAGCCGCGAACCAGTTGATCCACTCGCGTGGACTGTCGGGTTCGTACTCGGCTCCGGCGATCAGCGCCTGTTTACACAGTGGGCAGAGCCCTTTCTGTCGCACCGCCAGGAAAAGACTGGTCTTGTCCATCGGCGGAGGCGCATTCCTGCGGCGGCGATCCCGCCAGTACTCGGTCATGGCCGGGTCGTCCAGCGACGCTCCGCCCTTGACCAGCGGGTGACGGACGATGCCCGTCCAGGCGAACTTGATGAGGAAGGCCCCGCTTTCACGGTCGCCGAACACCCACTGGTCACGCCGGGTCGGATGGAACTGGCCGAAGTACCGGGTCGTGACCCAGTGCCTCGACTTGTTGTTGTGGCGTCGCCTGGCCCATCTGAACAGCAGACGCCACATGTAGGTGTCCAGGGACGCGAACGTCGTCGTGGACACCCACGCCCGGTAGTAGGCCGCCCAACCGCGAACGATCGGGGTGAGCCTGTGCAACACGGCCGCTGCATTGGCTCCCTGAAGAGCCTGCATTTCGGTTCGCAGTCGCGCCCGGAGCCTCGTGCAGGCCGCTCGGCTCGGTTTGATGATCAGTTTGCCTCCCATGCGGCGGACGGTGAGGCCGAGGAAGTCGAAGCCCTCTTCGAGGTGAACGACTTTGGTCTTCTCCTCGTTGAAGCGAAGACCTCTCGGCTCCAGCCAGTCCTCCAGTCGGGATCTGACCTCACGCACCTGGGCTTCGTCGTGGCAGAGCACGACGAAGTCATCGGCATACCTCACCAATACTGGGGTGCCCGGTTTTGCGCCGGGGTCGCGCCCGGCGCGGGCCTTGTATTGGCACCCTGCGGCCTGTTCCAGCCCGTGCAGAGCGACGTTCAACAGCAGTGGGCTGATCACACCGCCTTGAGGAGTCCCCTCTTCGGTCGGTGCGAACCGGCCGCGATCCATCACTCCCGCCTTCAGCCAGCCACGGATCAGCCCCCTGGCGGGGAACTGTCCGAGCATGGCCATGAGGTGGCCGTGGTCGATGCGGTCGAACGCTGCCGACAGATCCGCGTCCAGGACCCACAGGCGGCTCGGGTTCTTGCCCTTCGCCGTCCAGAAGATCGCCGCGATCGCGTCCTGACAGCTGCGGCCGGGCCTGAAGCCGTATGACCTAGGCTCGAACCGCGCTTCCCACTCGGGTTCCAGCGCGTTCTTCACGCGAGCCTGGAGCACCCGGTCACGGATGACCGGGATGCCGAGCGGCCGCTGCTTCCCGTTGCTCTTCGGGATGAACACTCGCCTGACCGGCCTGGCTCTCCAGGGTTTCGACGATCGATGGATCTCGGTCGCCAGCACGCCTCTCGCCTTGGCGGTGAGAGCTCGTTCCCCATCGATGCCCGCGGTCATGCGACCACTGCTCTGCTGCGTGACTCGCTTCACGCTGACCAGCGTGTTGCTGCGGCTCCGCAGCATGAGCTTCTGCAAGTTGCGGACCTTCTTCCAGTCCTCTTCCTGCGTCGCCTTGAAGATTCTCTGCCTCAGCCGCCGTACGTTCTCCTCACACGTGGCCCAGTCGATGCCGTGCCAGTCGAGTAGATCGCCCTCGGGTCCGTTCACCGCAGGCGAAGGCAACACGGCAAGCGCTGCGATCACATCCACCTCCGATGTCTAACTTGTCCCTCGGTTCCGGGTTCCTTGCAGGGGTGACTTCAAAGGCTCACCTGATCCACGTGGGCGCCCTTTCGGGCCGGGCCACCAGGGCCCGTATCCGGCGAGTTATACGAGAGTCGGTTGAAGGACCCGTCTCCCGGCTTCCTCGGACCTTTCGGCTGCCGGCATTTGCTTCTTGGATCATCCTTCTCCCGCCGGGGCTTCAGCTCTCCTTACGGTCGGCCTACCAAGCCATAGCTTGGACCCCGATGGGGTTTCCACGTTTCACACCAGGAAGACGCGGCTGGGGTGGGCGCCCTCTTTACTCCGGGACCAGCGGTGTCCTCCTCCCGGGCAAACCTTCCCGGAAGTCGCTTGGTGCCTTCCAGCACCGGGTCCTGCGACCGCCGCCTGCACACCATCGAGCGGTCTTACCGTCACGAAGCATCAGCAAGGGTTCACTTGCGTTCGCCCGTCCAGCCTTCCCCTCGCCTGTGACTCCTCGATGGCCGAGGTGTTCTTGGGCTTGAACGCTCAGCTCCACACCCCGCCGTTACCAGCGACGCATGTGAGCGCGGGGACGGGCCCTGGACACTGGCCCGAAGTTCAGCCGCTCGGCACCTCCTTCATGCAGCTGCACTCACTTCTCTGGAGCGACCTCGTGTCGCACGGTT
>NZ_JBFBJY010000206.1:0-2449 GCF_040702125.1 Kitasatospora sp. NPDC085895
CTCAACGCGTACCACCCCACCCCGATCAGACCGCCCCACGGCCTGCGGGAAACACCCAGCTCAGCGGCCTGATCGGAATTTTGACACCCTTCAGGCCTACCGGCTCCCGCCGTACTGCCCGCAACTGAACCCCGACGAGGGCGTCTGGGCGCACCTGAAGAAGAGCCTGGGCAACCTTGCTGCCTGCACCACCGACCAACTTGCCACTCAGGTCCGTACCCGGCTGAAGAAGATGCAGTACCGCCCCGATCTCCTCGACGGTTTCATCGCCGAGACCGGGCTGACCCTCGCATCATGACGTCACCCCGAGCCGACAAGATCAGTAGCGCGGCCAGTCGGGTGCGGGGTCGGTGGCGAGCAGCGGACGGACGGCGCCCAGCACGGCGCCAATGCACACCTCGCGCAGCTCGGCCCGGCTGCATGTCTGTTGCGTGAGCCAGTCCACGCACAGCACCTGGACGAAGACCAGCCAGCTCTTCAGGACGCCGGAGACCGCCTCGCGGGCGCTGTCGTCGGCGAGGGGGAGCACGCCCAGCAACCGGGCGCGGAGGGCATCGAGCTCGTTGGTCATGATCGTCTGGATCACTGGGTCGCCGGCCAGCACCCGGTTGGCGGCGAGTACGGCGTTGCGGTTCGCGACGAAGTAGTCCAGGTGGGCATCCAGGCCCTGGCCGAGCTGCTCGACGAGGGTGTCCGCCGGGTCGAACCGGGTCTCGGCGAGCAACTGGTCGGCCGCCTGCTGGTAGACCGCCGCGAAGAGCTCGTGCTTGCCGGCGAAGTGACGGTAGAGCAGCGCGCGGGAGACGCCGGCCTGCTCGGCGACCGCATCCATTTGCACTTCGTCGTACGGGTGGGCGGCGAAGAGCTGCGCGGCGACGGTGAGCAGCTGGGCACGGCGGTCGGCGGGGCTGAGGCGTTGGCGGGGAGGCACGGGTGAAGGCTACTTGACACGCGTCGACCGGTGCGCCCTATCTTAGTAGACGCGTGTCAACTAATGCTGGAGACGAGACTCGGAGAGCGGTCATGGCCAGGACGTTGAGGGTGCTCGTGCTGATGATGGGGATCTCGTGCGTGGTGATCGGGCTCGGGCACGTGGTGCTCGGTAACGCCTCCATCCCCGGCGCGGGCGCCGCCGGGACGACGATCGACAGCCTGGGGCGCTTCTTCGGTGCGATCTTCGCCGGGTACGGACTGGCCTGGCTGTGGGCCGCCCGGCAGCGGCCGATCCCGGCGACGGCCGTGCGCTGGCTGGCTGGGGTGCTCCTGCTGGGAGGGGTGAGCCGACTGTTGTCGCTTGCCCTGCACGGCTGGCCGCACTGGTTCCAGGTGGTCCTGACGGTGGTCGAACTTGTTCTGCCGCCGGTCTACTTCTGGCTGGCCGACGCCGAGGAGCGGGTACTTGCGGGGCGCGCTTGATCCCCGCTCACCGCGGCGAGCGGCGCCAGGTCGAATATGCGCGGGACGCCTCGGTGGCCGTCGGCAGCCGGTGCGGAGTCTCCTGTGGACGGGGCTCCGGCTCGTCAGGGCCAGCCACGGTAACCCCGGCTTGGCGCGTAGGCGGTCTTGCACAGGCCTTCGGCGACGTCGTCGTCGTGATCGGCACCAGATCGTGAGCCTCGACCAGCTGCGCGCCGTCGTCTCCGAGCTGGGCGACCAGGCGGCGATGGCCGACGCCCTTCTCCTCCTGCACCAGATCCCGAGCATGTGACTGCGCCGGGGGCTGACAACGTATATCGACAACGTGAGCTGCGAGCGCCGCCACCGCCTGCACCTGGTCGACCTCGCCCACGCCCACGGAACGCGGCGCAGTCGCGGTCCTCACCGACGCCCCGCTCGACCTTTGCCTCGCCCGGAACTCGAGCAGGCCCACGGCGGCCGCCGCGCCCGCGGCCTCGCCGTCGTCCTCACCGGCCTCGCCTGGGCCGACTTCTCCGTCTGATCAAGCCACGAACGAACGCTCCCGCCCGCCGGCTGAGGACGAGCAAGCCCTGACCCGACGCCGCCCGCGCCCACCGTCTCCAACAACGCGAGGACCCGGATCACGGTGACCCGCGGCGAGGTCGGCGTAGAGGGGTCGGTGAGGTGGGCGAGCGCAGGAAGCGGGCGGTCTGCTCCTCGGTCCACAGGCGCCTGGGGGCGGAGGTGGGGCGGGGGAGGATTGGTGGCTTGGCGGGGTTGCGGGCCAGGCGGCCGTCGGCGAGGGCGCTGGAGAGGGTGGCCGTGTCCGGTAGACGGTGACCTTGCCTCGGCCCTTGCGTAGTTGGGCGGTGACAAAGGCCCGGAGGTGGTCGCGGGTGAGGTCGATGAGGGGGGTGCCGAGAGCGGGGTCCAGATCTTGTTCGACGTAGGCGCGTTAGTACTCCAGCAGTGCTTCGCTATCTGGCCTGGTCAGAGGCGTCGTGGGGAGTGTAGTGGGCTGTTGGTGAGAGAGGGGTGGTCTTCGCGGAAC
>NZ_JBFBJY010000207.1:0-2445 GCF_040702125.1 Kitasatospora sp. NPDC085895
CTACCCGGCCGGTGCCCTGAGCATCACCGTCCTGGCGTTCATCATGCTCGGCGACGCCGTCCGCGACGCACTCGACCCGAAGCTGCGCTGAGAGGGGCCCCACCAACCATGAACAGCGGCAACAGCGACGACGACGCCGGAGCCATCCGGATCGATCCCCAGGCGTCCGGCGCCGGCAGCCCGGCCGGCGACGTCCTGCTCGACGTGCGCGGGCTGCAGGTCGAGTTCCGCACCCGCGACGGCGTCGCCAAGGCCGTCAACGGCGTGGACTACTCCGTCGCCGCCGGCGAGACCCTCGCCGTCCTGGGAGAGTCGGGCTCCGGTAAGTCGGTGACCGCCCAGGCCATCATGGGCATCCTGGACAGCCCGCCCGGCTACGTCACCGGCGGCGAGATCGTCTTCAAGGGCCGCGACCTGCTCAAGCTCGGCAAGGAGGAGCGCCGGAAGATCCGCGGCGAACAGATGGCCATGATCTTCCAGGACGCGCTGTCCGCACTGAACCCCGTCCACTCGGTCGGCACGCAGCTCGGCGAGATGTACCGGGTGCACCGCGGGGTCTCCCGCAAGGACGCCAAGGCCAAGGCGATCGAGCTGATGGAGCGCGTCCGGATCCCCGCCGCCAAGGAACGCGTCAACGACTACCCGCACCAGTTCTCCGGCGGCATGCGCCAGCGCATCATGATCGCCATGGCGCTGGCCCTGGAACCGGACCTGATCATCGCGGACGAGCCGACCACCGCGCTGGACGTGACCGTGCAGGCGCAGGTCATGGACCTGCTGGCGGAGCTGCAGGCCGAGTACAACATGGGTCTGATCCTGATCACCCACGACCTCGGCGTGGTCGCCGACGTGGCCGACAAGATCGCCGTGATGTACGCCGGCCGGATCGTCGAGACGGCCCCCGTCCACGACCTCTACAAGAACCCGGCCCACCCCTACAGCCGCGGCCTGCTCGACTCCATCCCGCGCCTGGACCAGAAGGGCCAGGAGCTCTACGCCATCAAGGGCCTGCCGCCCAACCTGCTGCGGATCCCCAAGGGCTGCGCCTTCAACCCGCGCTGCCCGCGCGCCCAGGACATCTGCCGGCGGGAGGAGCCCGCGCTGTTCGAGGTCACCGACGACGCCGGCGCGCCCCTGCCGGGGCGGGGCAGCGCGTGCTTCTTCTGGAAGGAGACCCTCCATGACGTCTGACGGGGCGGGAACGGTGGAGGCCGTGCCCGAGGACGCCGCCTTCGCCCGGGAGGTGCCCCGCGGCGAGCCGATCCTGCAGGTGAGGGACCTGGTCAAGTACTTCCCGCTGACCCGGGGCATCATCGTCAAGAAGCAGATCGGCGCGGTGAAGGCCGTCGACGGCGTCTCCTTCGATCTGATGCAGGGCGAGACCCTGGGCATCGTCGGCGAGTCCGGCTGCGGCAAATCGACGCTCGCCAAGGTGCTGATGAACCTGGAGCCCGCCACCAGCGGCTCCGTCCGGTTCAAGGGCGAGGAGATCTCGCACCTGAAGGGCACGGCCCTCCACCACGTCCGGCGCAACATCCAGATGGTGTTCCAGGACCCGTACACCTCGCTGAACCCGCGGATGACGGTCGGCGACATCATCGGGGAGCCCTTCGAGATCCACCCGGAGGTGGCGCCCAAGGGCGACCGCCGCAAGGCGGTGCAGGACCTGCTGGACGTGGTGGGCCTCAACCCGGAGTACATCAACCGGTACCCGCACCAGTTCTCCGGAGGCCAGCGCCAGCGCATCGGCATCGCCCGCGGCCTCGCGCTCAAGCCCGAGGTGATCATCTGCGACGAGCCCGTCTCCGCCCTCGACGTCTCCGTCCAGGCCCAGGTGATCAACCTGCTGGAGCAGCTGCAGAACGAGTTCAGCCTGTCGTACATGTTCATCGCCCACGACCTCTCGATCGTCCGGCACATCTCCGACCGGGTCGGCGTGATGTACCTCGGCAAGATGGTCGAGATCGGCTCCGACGAGGAGATCTACGACCACGCCACCCACCCGTACACCCAGGCGCTGCTCTCCGCCGTCCCCGTGCCGGACCCGGCCGCCCGCGAGGACCGGGACCGGATCGTGCTGACCGGCGACGTGCCCTCGCCGGCGAACCCGCCGTCCGGCTGCCGCTTCCGCACCCGCTGCTGGAAGGCGCAGGAGAAGTGCGCCGTCGAGGTCCCGCTGCTCGCCGTCCGCCCCTGGCTGGAGGGCTGGGCCGCGCACGAGTCGGCGTGCCACTTCGCGGCGGAACGGGACACGGGGGAGCGGGACATCGTGGAGCGGGACGTCGTGGAGCCCGACACCGGCACCAAGGGCACCGGGCCGGACGGCACACCCCCGCCGGCGTAGCGACGGACTGAGGGCGGCGGACCGGGCGGCGGTGCCGTGGCTCAACGGCGGCGGCGTGACCCGCGAGGTCGCGGCCGGGCCGGCCGGTGCGGGGATGACCG
>NZ_JBFBJY010000208.1:0-2406 GCF_040702125.1 Kitasatospora sp. NPDC085895
GCCCGCACTGCGGCCCGGCCTGCCTGTCGCGCCAGCGGTTCTGGGCAGGCCGTTCGAGAGCCACCGGGTACCGAGATCGAGTGCTGCCTTGCCCGCCGGCGCGACACGTCCTCTCCGGGGCGATGTCACCGGCGGGTCCGGTTGGACGCGATGCGGGGCACTTCTTGATCACGATCAAGACGGGCCGGTCGTGCTTCCGCCCTTCAGCGCCGGCAGGAAACAAGTGGGCCTCGCTCACGGAACGGCCACGATGCCGAGTCGCGTCTCACTTCCGCCGCCTCAGCGCACGTCTCATGCGTGAGAGTTCTTCATGGAGCAATCGGCCGATCATTGCGCCGCCGAAGACGACGACTCCCACGCCGACGAGCCATGACTGGATGACCAGAACGGTCCCGAACGGGCCGTAGGTGACCGTGTTGGACGCGATCAGCGGCGAGAAGACGAGCCGGGAGAAGAGCCGCAGCCCGAGCAGTCCGGCCACGGTCACCACGGCCCCCGGCAGCAGGGCACGCCACCGCACCCGCCCGCCGAGCAGCAGCCGTTGCGACCACCAGACGAACAGGACCGCGCCCAGCACCGCCACGAGCCCGCCGGCCGGGGACCGGCGCCAGAGCCTGCTGGTGGCGGACAGGAAGAGGAATCCGATGAGGACGGCGAGCCACAGCACGTGCCGCCACCGGGCCCACCAGCGGGCCGACGGTAGACCCCAGGCCTTCTCGTAACCGCTCTGCACCGCGGCTCCGAACGACAGGCCGAACACCGCCAGGGCTGCGAGGCCGAAGGCCGTCGTTGTTTGAAACGCCTGGCCGGGCCGCCCGAAGAGCTGCTCGACCTCCTGTCTGGAAGCCAGCGACACGCCGAGCCCATCCCCCAGCCACTGCGCGAACCCCCGCCCACGGTTGGGATCGGCTGCGGAGACCACGATCAGCAGCGGAACCAGGGTGAGGAACCCGAGCGCCGCGAAACCCAGCGACCGCTGGGACAACTGCAAATCGCCGCCCCGCAGCCAGCCACGTCCGGCCGGCGACCGGCGGACCACCCGCCGCAGCCGTCCGAACACAGACGGCCGGTCTCCAGCACTGGCGGGCTCCATCGGCATACACGTTGACTACCACGCTCGATACGCCGCTGCCGGAGGGCGCGACCACGGGGCCGAGCCGGGTTCCTCCGGAGAGGGCCTGTCGGCGAAACGGCCCAGAGGGTCTTGGGCTGGAGGCCCGCCACCGGGCCCGGCTCCGAGAGCATTCCGAATCGCCGGCCGGCCCTCGATCAACTGTCGAAGAACGCCGGCCGCACCGTCAGTACTCGGAGCCGCTTCGCAGGTAGGTGCCCGCGACCTGGAGCCATGCTCCGGGACTGAAACACGTCTCGATCCGGTGCGGAGTGTCCTCGAAGACCCGCAGAACGCGCAGCGCGCCGCTCGGGTGCAGGTCGTACTCGAAGGTGACGCCGTCGTCCGCACCGTCCTCGTACTGCAAGTCCAACGGCCCCTTCGACGGCTCTGCCGGTGCCCGGGCCTCGGCTGAGAGTTTCACGTAGACGGACATCTCCACGTCCCGTCTTTCCTGTCTGTCCGAGGAGCCCGGCCCGGGAGGCCGGTCCTCTCAGGTCGCTCCGGCCGGCGGCTCGGAGCCGATGCCGGTGGCGATGAGGATCCGCCGGGCCGAGTCGGTACCGCCGACCTCGACCGCGCGGGCCATCGCGGCCAGAGCCGCCTCCTGGCTCGCCTGCGGGGGGACGACGAGCAGGCTGAAGTGATCGCGGTCGCCCCGGGTGATGATCACCGTGTCGTCGCCGACCGGGTACCGGTCGATGTGCACCGACCGACCGTCGACGACCAGGCTGGCCGGGACGTCGTCCCAGGCGTCCGCGTCCAGACCGACCCTCGCCACGGGGCCGAGGTGCTCGGTCAACGCGTGGACCAGACCGGGTAGCTCGCCGCCGACGTCCCGGGAACGCGGCCACCAGGCGCCGTCGAGCACACCCTCGCGCGACCGTGTGGTCTCCAGGCGCAACAGGACCGTCCCCGGCTTCGCATCCTGCCGGAACCGCTCCGGCAGAAACCCGTAGCGCGAAGCACCGGCTTCGTCCGACATGGTTCGCCCCCTGTCCGCGGGCACGGGCCGGGGCCGCTGAGCGAGGGCCGGCCCCTGGGGAACGGCGGCTCGGGCCGCCCCGGTATCCCCACGGTACTCCGTCCGCACCCGGCCGACCCGGCCGGTCACGAGAGCCGCGGCGGGGCGCTGATGTCTCAGTGCCACTCGATCAGGAACAGGGTGGCGTCATCGCTCGTGCGCCCGCCCCGCTTCGCCTCCAGGACGTGGGAGAGCGCACGCACCATGCCGCACCCCGTCCTGCGAGTGCTCGACGCGGCCGACCCAGTCGATGAGCTGTTCCTCCCCGAAC
>NZ_JBFBJY010000209.1:0-2355 GCF_040702125.1 Kitasatospora sp. NPDC085895
CGGGTGTGTCTCAGTGGGCTGAGCGTCTATTCATTTCTGCAACGGTTGATGGCTCAAACTACGGCCGAGAACAAATGGTCGATTACAATGCGCCATTCATCTACGACAAGCGCGCTATATGGCGTCGCGTTGGCCGAGTCAGGAAGAATATCGGCTTCAAGGTGCGCGTGATTACCCGCTCACCGGTAACTCTATCGGACTGCTCATTGAGGATCGAATAATGGCTGATGATGGATTGAAAGAACCAGTAATCATCCAGGCTACGCGCATCGATGCCACTCTCCTGCCTCGCAATATCTTCTCCCAGCCTTACCTACTTTACGTCATTCAACAGGGAACCGACCTGGGCAACGTGGCGGGAAAGGCCAATGAAGCTGGTCAGGGGGCATGGGACGCCCAGAAGAAGAACGACGAGCAGGATTTGGTTCTGGCAAACCATGAGTCGCGAATAACAGCTGCAGAGGCGACGCTCGTCAACCATGAGCAACGCATCACAGCTGCTGAAGCGACCTTGGTTGATCATGAGACGCGAATCACAGCCGCAGAAGCTGAGCTTGTAGACCACGAAACGAGGATTTCTGCCAACGAAGCGGAACTGGCTAACCATGAAACGCGTATAACCCAGAACACCACGGATATTGCAGGCCTTACCGTCCGCATGGTGACGGTTGAGAGCAACATTACATCGCTGCAAACCAATGTCGCATCACTGACAACACGCGTCACTACTGCAGAAGGCAATATCACTACTCTGCAGGGAAAGGTTTCAACCATCGAAACCAACTATGTATCTAAGGCTGTATCAACTAGCCAATCGGTGCAGTCCTCTGGCGGTTCGTTCCTCGTAGGCAACATTGCAACGCCAACCACTGACAAGCTGCAAGTTGGCGGCAGCGTTAATGCCGTTTCTTACAAAGTGGCAGGCATTCAGGTTGTCGGAGCGCAACGAACAGGATGGACGGCAGCAACCGGCACTGCGTACCGCGGAGCATTCGACGCTAACCAGGCATGGACGATTGGGATTCTGGACATCGTTCAGATACAGCAGATCGCCAACTCCCTTACTCAGGCTCGCCAGCGCATTAAAGCGCTTGAAGATGACCTAAGGGCTCATGGGTTAATAAACTAATGGAAATAAAGCTCATCGATAACCCGGTTAAGCTTGCAGAATTTCTAAATAATCCAGAAACGACAGGAAATATCGTTGATTCCGGTGATAAATATCACATCAAGCCTGATGCGTTTTATCTAGGAATTTACGAGGGATTAGTCTTGACCGGCGTTCATGAAGTCCGCAGTTTCTGGCATAGCGTTGTTGAATGCCACGCGATATATGACCCTGGATTTCGGGGGGAATATGCGTTGAACGGCCACAGGTTATTCTGCAAATGGCTTCTCGAAAACTCTCCATTCCTTAACAGCGTCACGATGGTTCCAGACACTACCAAATATGGCCGAGCAATCATAAGGTTGCTCGGAGCTACGCGCATTGGGCACCTTGATGATGCATATATGAGCAACGGCAAGCCTATTGGCGTCACGTTGTATCAGCTCACTCGTTCGCAGTATGAGGACATGCAGAAATGCTAATTTTCCAGCTTATGAACAAAGTTCGTGATCGCGAAGTGCCCTGCAAAGGCGGGGACAGTGGTGCAGGCGCTCAGGCAGATGCAACTAACCGCGGGATCGATCTGCAGCGCGAGATGTGGCAGACGAACATGCAGAACCTTGCGCCATTCACGCCTCTTGCTCAACAGTACATTGGTCAACTGCAGGGGTTATCTTCACTGCAAGGCCAGCAGTCAGCGCTGAACGATTATTACAACTCAGGTCAATTTAAAGACCTGGCCAATCAAGCCAGGTATCAGCAACTGGCGTCGTCAGAGGCAACTGGAGGTCTTGGCTCATCAGCTACAAGCAACGGGCTGGCGTCTATCGCCCCAATGCTTGGTCAGAACTGGCTCACAGGTCAGATGAACAACTACCAGAACCTAGCAAATATCGGTCTTGGTGCATTGCAGGGGCAGGCAAATGCCGGTCAGTCCTATGCGAACAATACCGGACAGTTGTTACAACAGCAGGCAGGTCTAGCTGCGGCTAATGCTAATCGGCCATCAAAATTCGGCGGAGCCCTCCAGGGTGCAGCAGCAGGCGCAGCCGCTGGCACTGCGATTATGCCGGGCTGGGGTACTGCTATTGGCGCAGGGGTTGGCGCGCTTGGCTCACTGTTTTAAGGGGCAATCATGGCAACGTGGCAACAAGGTAACGCAGGCAGTTTGCTGGCTGGTATCGGCACCAACAATACGAACGCTCCGCAGGCCAGCGATGCAAATGCTGCTCTAGGATTTATCAGAG
>NZ_JBFBJY010000210.1:0-2353 GCF_040702125.1 Kitasatospora sp. NPDC085895
CTCATCATCATGACGATCTCGCCGTCACTGATCTCGGCGAGACGCCCGGTCTGGGCCACCAGGTGGTCCCGCAGGTCGCGAAGGTGCCGGTAGATCTCCTCTTTCGTCTCCACAGCCCAACTCTACATGACCGATAGATCATAAAAGCAGTGTGCGGGCGACCCGCCGGAGACGCTCGTGGGTTTCTGCAGCCGCCATTCGGAGACTGTCCGGGCCGCCGCGCCCTCGGCAGCCCTCCATCCGACGGTGGAGACCAGAGCAGCCCGAGCAACAAGTCCAGAACAGCTGCAGAAGCACCCGCCCCGAAGGAACCGTCCGCCGAACCGCCCCGGCCGATACAACAGCGCTGCACCGGTCCGGGCGTCCGGCCAGTGCGCCGCCGCTGCGGTGGCGGAGGCCGAGGGGCTCACCACCGCAGTCGACGCCGGATAGTGCTGTGACCGAGAAGGTTCACCGGGACGGTGATGGTGGGGGTCGGTCCGCTGTCACCCTGCGGGTCGGGGGCGCGCCCAGAGGTCCAGGCGGCCGCGGGCGCCGGCCACGTACCGGGGCTTCTGTGGAACCGGAGTGCCCATCACCACACAACGCCGTGCCTGGTGTCATGAGGTCTCGTCAGGCGCATAGGGCTGCCGCTTGCGCCTCCACCAGTCCCAGGCTCCGCGGGACGGGCTGCTCGCCCTTCAGGTCGGCCGCAAGGTCGAAGACGTTGACGGCGAGGACCAGTTGCCGCTCACCGTCGGCGGTGGTGAGTGAAACGCTGGTGAAACCGGGTCCACCGCCGTCTGTCTCCCAGACACTGATCGGCAAGGCGCCCGGGCCCGAACCGCACGGCAGTTCCATGCGCTGCACGCCGAGTCCGTACGCCGGCGTGTCGGGAAACTCCACCGTGGTCAGGAGTTCGCGCTGCTGGGCGGGGCGCAGCAGCTTTCCGGTGAACAGGGCTCGGTGGAATCGGGCCAGGTCGTCGACCGTGGAGATCATGGCGCCGGCGGTCCAGTCGTACGACGGGCTGAATCGGGTCACATCCTGTCCCTTGAGGTCGTAACCGTGCAGGTGAGGGCCGTGGATGGTGGGGTCGGTCAGTGGGAAGGAGGTGTCTTTGAGCCCGAGTGGGGCGAGAATCCGCCGGTGAATCTCGGCGGGCGCGCTGTGATGTGTGACTGCCTCGATCACCAGACCGGCGAGTAGGTAGTTGGTGTTGGAGTACGACCAGCCGCTGCCGGGCGCGAACTTCGGCTCGTGCCGGACGGCGCGGGCGATTACCTCGCGCGGGGTGTAGACGTGGTCCCAGTCGTGGCGTACCAGGTAGGGGGCGAAGAACTCCGCCTCGACGGTGGGGTCGTAGATGCCCGAGGTGTGGTTGAGCAGCTGCCGGACGGTGACGGCCCGTCCGTCGTTGCCGTTTCCCTGGACCATGCCGGGCAGCCACTTCTCCACGCTGTCGTCCAGTGAGAGCCGTCCTTCGCCCTCCAGCTGCAAGAGCACCGTCGATACGAATGACTTGGTGTTGCTGGCGATCCGGAACCGCTGGTGCGGCAGGGCTCGCTCGCCGGTCGCCGTGTCGGCGAGCCCGGCCGCCGTGCGCGACTCCTGCTCTCCATGCCTGACGTAGGCGACGGCTCCCGGGTATCCATCCGCAACCGCCTGCTTGATGCCCTGGACGAGGCCGGCGGGCGGCGATGCCGGCGCCCGCTCCGCGGCGGCCACTGGGTGGAAACCTGCCACCGCGACCAGGCACAGTCCCGTCCACAGTGCTGCGGCCCCCGTGCGTGCCCTCATCGATCTCCCCTGTTTCTGGTGTCCGTACCCGTGCATGTCCAGCCTGCCGGGTCGTCGCACCGGTCACCCATCCTGCTGGCACCCGGGTTGATGGGGGGTTGTCCCCATGCCTCAACCGCCCTGCCCCTCGCCCCCTGCGCGCATGGTGAGGCCCTGACCAGTGGTGAGCCCACCCCCGGCGACCCGGTGAACCTTCTCGGTCACAGCAATAGCTGCCGGGCACCGTCGCGGTCGGCGAGGGCAAGGCGGCCGATGAACCGGATCCAGTGGGCAACGGCGTCGCGATGGCCGTAGCCGTGGCGGTCAACGTCGGAGCGGGCGTCGTACCAACGGTCGGACCGGCCGTGGCGCCAGGAGTCGAGCTCGGCGCAGGCACCGCCGGGCAGGAGCCAGGCGTCGGCGAGGCGCCGCCGCTCGGCGTGGCGACCGGAGTGGAGTGGGGCTTCGCCGGCATCGACGCCGGGCACGCCTACGGCGAGGGCGACGGGGTCGGCCGCGGTGTCGGCGGGTGCGCCGGACGGGACGGGGTCGGGAGCACGGTCAGCGGCGCGTCCGCCTCGGCCACCGTGCCGGA
>NZ_JBFBJY010000211.1:0-2352 GCF_040702125.1 Kitasatospora sp. NPDC085895
GGAGTAGTACGGCGCAACGCAGGCTCCTCGACCAGTGGTGATGTTGCCGGAGCGGTTCACCGTCCCAGGGGGCTCACTCGGCGATTGTTCCAGGGGATGAACAGCCGTTCTTGCTCGTCGGCGGCCTGCGCGAATCCCGCCCGGAAGGAAGGCACCCATACCGCGAGGTCACCCGGGTCCGTACCGAAGGCGAGGAGCGCGGCCTCCTTCGGAGCGATGGTGAGCACGGTCTCCGCGCCCGGAACGTCCTGCACCCGTCGGTGCGGCTCGCGCGGGAACCGGTGGGCCAGCGGGGCGACCACGAGGACGGTGCGGGCGCCCCGGGCCAGGTCCGCGTTGGTGCCCTCGCGCAATGCGCCGTCCATGTAGTACCGCCCGCCGACCTCGATCGGCGGCGCCGTGCCGGGAAAGGCGCTGCTTGCGGCCACGGCGTCGACCAACGGCACGCCGCTGTCCCGGTCCCAGACCACGGGTTCGCCGCTCGCCGCGTCCACCGCCGTGATCAGGAGACGACGTGTTGGCCATGCGTCAACGCCGATCAGCTCGCGCCGGCCGGTGAGCAGCGCCTGCTGCGCGCGCGGGTCGGCCGTGCCCATCGCGATCCGTCCCGCACGACGCCGGGCCTCCTCCGGTGTCAGGCCGGGCGTGCCGAGCACGGCGAACACCTCGGCCGTCCGTTGCGCGTCCGGCGCGGTGGGTCGGGGGTGATCGCCAGCCACTGGGCGGGCGAGGCGGCCGAGACCGTTCTCGGCGCCGAGCGCCGCCGCCACGATCGCACCGGCCGAGGTGCCGACGATCAGATCCGCCTCGCCGAGGTCCACCCCTTCGTGACGCAGGCCGTGGACCAGTCCGGCCGTCCAGGCGGTACCGACGATGCCTCCGGGGCCCAGCACGAGCGCGCGGCCCACCGAGTACTCGGCTTTTTCCGGTTCGACGGTGTTCGTCATCCGGATCACGCCGCGATCGGCGTGAGGAAGACCCACACATGGCCGAATGGATCCCGCAGCATCGACTGCCGCGCACCGTAGGGCATGTCGGCCGGCGCGGCAAGCAACTCGGCGCCGCCGGTCACGGCTGCCGCGGTCAGAGCGTCCACGTCCGGCACGTACACGTGCAGAGCGACCGACGTCGCACCCCGGCCCGGGGTCGCGAACGGGACGTCGGCGTCGCTCAGCATGAGGGTGGACCCGTGGATGCCCACTTCGGCGTGCACGACCTGCCCTGTATCGCCTTCGAGGTGGAAGAGCTCGACCGCACCGAACGCCTCCGCGTAGAACTCGATCGCCTCGGCCGCACCGTCGACCATGACGTGGGGAATGACGGCCTGCTTGTGGTGCTCGGGTATCTCCATGTGGATCACGCTAGTCCGCCCACGGACCGTCAGGGATCGGTCCGCCGCCGCATTGTGACCGAGACCTTGGACCTAGTGTCACGCGCCTGAAATTTCAGCTGTAAGTAGGTAGGCTGTTTTTCATGTCGCAGCGAGGTCCGAAGGCCGTAGAGATCGTGCTCTCCGCAGAGGAGCGCGCGGAGTTGTCGCGTTGGTCGACTGGCGGGGAGGGGTCCCGGTTGGCCGAGCGCGCCCGGATTGTTCTGGCTTGTGCGGACGGGACGTCAAGTGCCCGGGTGGCGGCGGTCGCGGGTATGAACGTGGCGACGGTGCGAAAGTGGCGTTCGCGGTTCGCCGCCGACCGGCTGGCGGGTCTGGCCGATGAGCCGCGGCCGGGCCGGCGCAAGGCGGATCTGGTGCTCACCGAGGACGAACGCGCTCAGCTGACGCGATGGGCCCGGCGGGCGAAGACCGCGCAATACCTCGCACTGCGCGCGAAGATCGTGCTGGCCTGCGCCGAGGGCAGCACGAACAAGCAGGTCGCGGCCGAACTCGGTATCGGGCCGAGCACGGTCAACCGCTGGCGGGCCCGGTTCGTCGCCCACCGTCTCGACGGTCTTCAGGACGAGCCGCGTCCTGGCCGGCCGCCGTCCATCCTGCTCGACCAGGTCGAGGACGTCGTCGTCGCGACGCTGGAATCGACCCCCGACAAGGACACCCACTGGTCGCGGGCCTCCATGGCCAAGCGCACCGGGCTGTCGAAGTCCACGGTCGGGCGGATCTGGAAGAGGTTCGACCTCAAGCCCCACCTGCAGGACGCCTTCAAGCTGTCCACCGATCCGCTGTTCGTGGAGAAGGTCGTCGACGTCGTCGGGCTCTACCACAACCCGCCCGAGCGGGCCGTGGTCCTCTGCGTGGACGAGAAGTCCCAGATCGTGTGCCACGAACGCTGAAGGAGGCGTTGATGCAACTGCTTCTGGAAGCGGTGCTGTGCAGGAGATGGAGGTAGGTCCTCCGGGGTC
>NZ_JBFBJY010000212.1:0-2328 GCF_040702125.1 Kitasatospora sp. NPDC085895
CCCAGGCCCTCCATCACGTCCATCTCACCGTCGGTCGGCCAGCTCTGGCCGTCCGTCCAGAAGGCCGGCCAGTTGGAGATCTTGCCGCCGCTGCCGGGCAGGTAGATCCGGGCCTCGAAGGCGCCGTAGGTGAACTGCGCCTTGCCGTTGCTCTGCACCATGCCCGAGGTGTACGGGAAGGAGGTGCCGTTCGCCGTCGCGGCCTTCGGCGTGGCCGTCAGGTGCAGGCTGCCGCCGCTGACGGTCGCCTGCGAGGGCGCGTAGGCGGCCTTCTCGTAGGAGTTCACGGGCGGGGTGGTGCAGGTCGCGCAGCCGAGCCAGTTGGCCGTCCACTTGGCGGAGTCGACCGAGGTGCCGTTGAAGTCGTCGGCGAAGACCTGGCGCCAGCTGCCGGTGATGCCGAGCGGGCCGCCGCTGCTGGGCACGGTGGTCGGCGTAGTGGTGGTGGTCGGAGTGGGGCTTGTCGAGGGGATTGGGGTCGGGACCGGGGTTGGGGTCGGTGGGGCCGAGGTGGCTGGCGCGGACGGCGGGGGGCTCGGTGTCCCAGTGTTGCCGGTGGAGGTGAATGCCTTCTTCGGCGCCAGGTTGTGCCAGACGTTGTTCGCCTTGTAGGCGACGAACACGGTGTAAGCGCCGGCCGGGAAGGTCCGGCTTTGGGGTGTGAAGGTCTGCTGCGCCGAGGTCAGCGTGGTCGGGATCGCGCCGGGAAAGTCGTAGTTGGCGCCGCTGGCGGAGCGGACCGCGACGGTCAGCGCCTGCACGGCCATCCGCTGGGTGGCGTGCACCTTGGCGGTGGCGGTCACCGCAGTGTCGCTGGTCGATAAAGAAGAACTGAGCGTCAGCGAGTCGACGACGACGGGGTCGGGCGAGCGGTGCGGGGCGGCCCAGGCTGCGGTGCCGGTTCCGATGGCGGTGACGGCGAGCCCGAGAGCGGCGGCCCGGCGGGCGGTCAGTCGGGTGGTGCGGCGGTGCTTGGAGTTTTGGGGCATGAGGGAACCTTTCATCCCCCCGCGCGGACGTGGTCCGCCCTTCCGAGACCGGAAGGGCGGACCGCTCAGCGCCAGAGCCTGCGCGCCCCCACAGCCGCCGCGCAAGCCCCTATGCCGGCCCGAGCCGAGCCGAGACGACGCGTGAATGCCCCAAGTCCCCGATGAATGAGGGTGGGCGGAGACCGGTGTGATGTCGGCTACACCAGACCCATGTCGACCTGGTGCCATGAGCTGGCTCATGGTGCGGTACGGCGTATCTGCGTCTGGATTCCGCATCGCCCTGTCAGCCGGGCATCCGGGACGGTGCGGACCCCTGTCGCCCGGCGGCCAGAGACCGGGGCCACCCGATTCCCGATGGCGGTGCTGCGGCACTTCTGCTGCTGCCTCGTACGGCATGTCCCGCGGTTCCCGGTTATCGGTCTCCTGTGGCGCCAGGGCTCCGGCATAGTCGCGACTTGCCCGGATTGTCCGAACCTTCTCGGCTGACTCTGGAAGCGAGCCTCGCAGCTCAGCTGCGTCCGGCCGGCTCGGAAGTCAGGGGACAACTCAGGCATTCCGCGACCTTGCCGGGGCCCTGCCTGTGGCGCGGGCCGGGGTTCGCTGCCGCCGTCGAGTGCGGGGTGGTCAGGTGGTGCTGATGCCGCGTTCCTGGGCGAGGATGTGGAGGTCGTAGCGGTTGACGTGGTCGGGGTTGGTCAGGTCGATGGTGCGGATGCCCTCGGCCTCGAGCCGCTGGTTGATCTGGTCGAAGTGTGCGCGTACCAGGGCTTTTTCGGCGTCCTGGGTGCGGCCCTTGTGGGGTTTGCCGGCGTGTTCCAGGCTGGCGTAGTTGACCTTGTCCCGCCCGGCCGCCACAGGCCTGGCCGTGGCCGTCGCGGCAGGGACGTAAGCGCGTTTGGCCGTGCGCAGGATCTGAGGCATGGGAGTGTCGGTGGCGAGAGCGTCGAATCTGATCTTTTGGTTTCGGGGTGACTACGGTGGGGTGAGCACGAGGCCGGTCTCGGCGATGAAGCCGTCGAGCAGGTCGGGGCGGTATTGCATCCGCTTGAGCCGGGTGCGGACGAGTGCCGCGAGCTGGTCGAGGGTGCGGGCGGCCAGGTTGCCCAGAGACTTCTTCAGGTGGGCCCATACGCCCTCGGCCGGGTTCAGGTCCGGCGCGTATGGCGGCAGGTGGAAGACGGTCAGCCAGCTGCTGCGGGCGGCCAACAGCTCGCGCATCGCCGCGTCCGTGTGCTGGGTGGAGTTGATGCCCCTATGGTTCGTCAAGCCGTTCGGGGTGCAGGCAGCGGTAGTGGCGAGGCGGACAGGCAGCGGTGGATCTCTCGGGCAACGTATCGCT
>NZ_JBFBJY010000213.1:0-2266 GCF_040702125.1 Kitasatospora sp. NPDC085895
TGGGCGCCCACGTCACCCTGCGGACCCTGAGCGCCGAGGGCACCCTGGGCACCCACGTCACCCTGCGGACCCTGAGCGCCGAGGGCACCCTGGGCACCCACGTCACCCTGCGGACCCTGCAGGCCAAGGGCACCCTGGGCACCCACGTCACCCTGCGGACCCTGGACACCCACACCGCCCTGAGCACCCTGCGGCCCCTGGGGGCCGAGCGCACCGACACCGCCCTGTGCACCCTGCGGCCCCTGGGGACCGAGCGCTCCCGCATCACCCTGCGGGCCCTGAGCGCCCAGATCACCCTGTGGGCCCTGAGCGCCGAGGGCACCCTGGGCGCCCACCTCGCCCTGCGGACCCTGAGCGCCCAGGTCGCCCTGCGGACCCTGGGCGCCGACATCGCCCTGCGGACCCTGGGCGCCGACATCGCCCTGCGGACCCTGCGGGCCCTGGGCGCCGTGCATCGGCCACCAGCGGGAATCCAGGGCGTCCCACTGGTCGTCCATGGATCTGTCGCTGACCGCAGGCAGCTGCCTGCCCTTGAAAGCGAAGTCAGCACTCAGAGCACCGTGCGGTCCGGGGACCGCTGCGGCATGGACGGGGCGGGTAGCGGACTTCTCGATCGTCCCGGCCACCGCGTCCGTTGCCGAGGCGATGTTGACGACTGCGGAGAGCGTGCCCATGGAGAGTACAGCCATGGTCTTGATCCGGGACTTTCGAAGTGATCGGCGATTCATGCGGCATCCTTCCTCTGTGTTGCGAATTGCGGCCCAGAGGGCCCGGAGACACTCGGCGGACAGGCGCACCTCATACCTCGCCGCTCACCCCGGGCCACGTCGTGACCGGGGAGCCGAGCGCGGACGATACCCATCACAGTTCGGCCGAGCGAATCTATCGGTATCACCACGAACTTTGCTGTTCACCAACGGACATGCCGACCCATCGGAAGACATTCCAAAGCGGCCATCCGCTCGCTGAATATGACCAGCCGACGGAACTGCGAATTCCTTCCGGGCGACCTCTCGCCTGAAGCCCTTCCCGCTGTGCCCTTTTTGTGCTGCTCTCAACTAAGTTTCGCCTAGGTCGAGTTCACGTCTCAGGAACATCCGGATCGGACAGGCGGGTCACCCTTCAATCCGAGGGTGCGAGCGGTGAGAAGGCGGCTGATGAGATCGGTGCTCGCGCCGCACGCGTCCCAGACCCGGCTAACTCCTCACGGGCGAAAGCACGTTCGTCGACCGCGTGCATTCCTGCGTCGGCGGCTGTGCACAGGCCGTCGAGAAAGCGCGAACGGGTATGGTCCCACCACCCGGTCGCGCCGCGAACCGTCTCCCGATCGGAAGCACTAGAGTGGCGGTCCGGCACCCGCGAGACGCCGCGGCGAACGCCGGACCGGGCCTGACCGAGGGCTCACTGCGCCAGTCGGCCGTGTGCGCCGGTGTCACGGCGCTCTCCACGCTGTCCCGGAACCGCGGACACCCCGCCTTCGGATGCGCCCGATCGGGGTGGGCCCACAACACTCGTCTCTCCCCGAGTCCGGACCCGGACGCGGGCTGGCACCCCGGGCAAGGTGGTGCGTCACTCGTGTTGGCGGGGTTGCACGGGCGGCTTGCGCACCGGTTCGCGCGGAGTGAGTCGCGGAAGCCGGCGCTGGCCCACATGTGAGGGCTGCTGGCGCCTTTGGAGCGCAAGAACGGCTGAACGGTGGCCGAGGAGGCCGGCCGTAGCGGACCGGATCCAGCGGCTGCTGAACCGGATCGACTGGGGCGCGAACGGGGTGCTCGACGACATATGCGAGTACGCGGTCGAGCACCTGGCCGACCCGGGCGGCGTCCTGATCGTGGACGACGCCGAGTTCCTGAAGAAGGGCGTGCGGTCGGCCGGCGTCCAGCGGCAGTACTCCGGCACCGCCGGGAGGCGACTCTGAATAACTGTCAGAGGTGATCTTTCTGGTGGTCTCCGTCAGACAGGCGGACTCGAAGCTGTTCGATGGTTCGGGCGGGCGATCCGGGCAGGGGTGTGACGACGACGCGGTGCAGGTCCAGGAGCCGGTGGCCGTCCTGGAACTGGTTGGAGAGGTTGGTGCGGGTGACGCCCAGCAGCTGGGCCAGGAGGGTGCTGGTGATCGCCCTGCGTCGGCGCAACAGCGCCGCCAGGAGACGGTGGTAGTGGTCTAGGCTCAATACCGGTGACTTTGGTGGGCATTGGTCGTTGGACGGGGTGTGCCAAGGCCCGGTCAGGTGAAGTCGTCGGTGGGTGAGCGGTTGTCGGATCG
>NZ_JBFBJY010000214.1:0-2148 GCF_040702125.1 Kitasatospora sp. NPDC085895
ATGGTCTGTACGCGGGGCGTACGTCCGGTCTCCCAGGCCCGTAGCTGGTCGATGTCGAGTCTCGGCCGGGCCAGTTGCTGCACGTCGCACATCTCGACCAGTTCGTCGACGGCGCGTTGCAGGGTCCAGCCGCGGGCGAGCCGTTGCCCACGGAGCGGGCTCACACCACAGCAGTCGACGATCGCAGTCACGATCGCCGTCGCCGCCCAGCCGCTTGCCATTCCAGTGGCTCGGATCTGTGCGGAACAGGATGGCTTGTGAGCCATGAGCCACCTCCCTGACGACTGCGCGAGCCATCAGCTTAGTAACCGATGTTGCTGATGGTTAGCCAAGATCAGCAATTAGTTACTGATTTGCGCGGATGGAACCGTGGTTTCAGTAACTGATTTGCCTCATCAGCAACTTGCTCCCGTTGTGGCGCCACTAGCCGTCGGCGAGTCTTTTCGGCACGAGGCAGCCACCAGGAGCGCCTCGGCGCACAGCCCAGGAACTGTCCCCCGTACGGCCTCGGAGGTATACGCCATGCCCAGCGCCATCCCTGAGGCTCTCGCCGGACGCCAGGTAGCCGCTCGGACATCGGCCCGCGAAGGCCAGACGCTGCGGGTCTGGGAGAAGGAGTTCACCGCCGACCACGGTTCCGTCTGGCTGGCACGAAACAGTGTCCACGCCGAGCTGGTGGTGTGGGGATGGATGCGGGAGCGCGCTGACGACGTGGCGTTGATCTGCTCCGAACTGGTGACGAACGCCATCAGGCACGCCTGTCGACCGGGGGATTCGGTTCTCGTGCGACTTCAGGAGAACGCGGACGGCTGCCGCCTCGAGGTCCGAGACAGCCGCAGCGATCTGATGCCCGTCACCCGACCCGCCGGTATCCGCCAGCACGGCCACGGGCTGCTGCTCGTGGCAGCGGTCTCGGAGGACTGGGGCGTGACGAGACGGAAGGGAGCAAAGGTGGTGTGGGCCAGGGTCCTGCAGAGCTCTGCGGACGAGAACCCGGGGAAGGCAGCATGAGGAGCCTGCTGCGTCGCGCCCTCGGGCTGGGCGAGGGGGTACGGCGGGCCGCGGCGAAGCGCCCTCCGAGCCGCAAGGAGGCCTCCGACCGAGCCCCCCAGCCCCGGGCGGGCCACCGGGCCGTCGGCGCGTTCGGCCAAGGCCCGAGTGCTGCACCTCGGCAGACGTTCTGGTGCAGTGCTGTCGCCTACCCGCACAGCGGCGGCCGGCCGGTCCTGTTCGGTGCGTGCCCTACCCGGGATGCCCGGCGGTCCGTGCGGTGGCTGCAGATGCGGGTGGAGCAGCTGGCCGATCAGCTGAACGTCGCCCATGCGCGGCCGGGACGGGCCTGGGCACAGGACGAGACTGCCGCGGAGACGGCGATGAAGGCCCTGGTGTGGGGGGAGTCCTACACCGTCACGCTGGTGGACGACGACGCGGTGTACGTCTTCACCGCGCAGCCGAACACCGGCGGCGAGCCGCTGCTGCCGGGCCGGGAGGCGTCATGGCCGGTCTGATGAGCTCGGGTGAGATTGTGGCCGGGTTCCTGGGCGAGGTGGGCGCCAAGCTTGGCGGCGTGCCTGCGCGGTTCGATCGGTTGCCGACGGGGCCGATGCGGGGTGTCTCCGGGAGGCTGACCCTCGAAGACGGCCGGACGGTGCACGTCACCGCCGCGGGATGGAACAGCCCGGGGATCACCGAACTGCGCCGGGAAGTGCTCATCGCCGACCGGATCGCCGCGGTTGGGCCTGTTCTACTGTGTGCGGTCCGGGAGGTTACGCGGTGCGTCGTGGTGCACGAGCTGGTGCAGGGCCGGATGGTCAGCCTTGCGCCCGGTTCGCCGGACCTCGCCGCCGTCGGGAACTTCCTGGCCCGGGCGGCCAAGGAGCTGCCGAATGAACCGGTCGGGGAGGTCGGCGTGCTGGGGGATATGTTCCGGCTGTGGCCTTCGTGGGCGCTGTTCACCGGTTCGCAGTGGAGCCGGAGCGCACTGGAGCCGCGCGAGGAGCGTGCGCTGCAACGGCTTGCCGTGCTGGACCGCAGAGCGCAGCACCTCGGTGGCCCGGTCGTGGTCCACGGCAGCCTGCACCCCGGGAACCTGCTGATCGGCCCCGGCGGCGAGGTGACGGCCGTGGGGTGGCGGCGGGCCCGGTTCGG
>NZ_JBFBJY010000215.1:0-2100 GCF_040702125.1 Kitasatospora sp. NPDC085895
GCATGACCTGGACGCCGGGTTTGGTGCTGGACTACGCACGCATGTTGCAACAGGTCACCGAGCGTCAACATCAGCGCTGGTGGCTAAAATTGCGCGAGGCGTGGAATATCCTGCGTTTTGGCAAAAGCCAAACGCGCAGGCAAAGGTTTTAGTCTCGTCACCTGCGATGATAAAGTGTCGGGCACATTCACCCGCGCCGGCAGGAGTTAACCGTTAATGGCTTATTCGCAACGCATTGAAACCGCAATTTTTGATATGGACGGCTTGTTGATCGACTCGGAACCGCTGTGGCTGCAGGCCGAGCTGGATATCTTCGGCGCGCTGGGTTTGGATCTGTCTGACCGTCACAAGCTGCCGGACACGCTGGGGTTGCGCATCGATCTGGTGGTGAAGATGTGGTACCAGGCGATGCCGTGGCAAGGGGTTTCGCTCGATGAGGTGTCGGCGCGGATTATCGAGCGCGCCATCGAGCTGGTGCACGAGACGCGCCCGCTGCTGCCGGGCGTTCAGCAGGCGCTGGAGCTGTGCCGCAGCCAGGGGCTGAACATTGGCCTCGCCTCCGCCTCGCCGCTGCACATGCAACAGCAGGTGCTGAAGATGTTCGATCTTGAAGGTTACTTCGATCAGCTGGTTTCCGCCGAATACCTGCCGTACAGCAAACCACACCCTGAGGTCTACCTGATCGCCGCCGAGCGCCTGGGCAGCGATCCGCTGCGCTGCATCACGCTGGAAGACTCCTTTAACGGCATGATCGCCACCAAGGCCGCACGCATGCGTTCCATCGTCATCCCGGCGGCCGAATACCGTCACGATCCGCGCTGGGCGCTGGCGGACCACAAGCTGGAGACCCTGGAACAGCTCACTCCCGCCCACTTTGCCTGACCTGCGGCGCCGGCCATCGGCGCCCTGGCTTTCCGCTCTGCGCCATAAAAGGGATCCGTGCCGCAAAACAAACGAAACATCGTTTCATTATTATTGAATCGGCATGCTGTTGTTATTATGCTGGGTGGCAGGGAAAGCGACGGCCCGCGGCGCGTTGTCACTGCCACGCAGCGCGGTTCAAGGCCGCCGCTTCCTCCCGCCACACGCCAAGCCACCGTCTTTTTTCTCATCTTCATGCATCGCCCATCGCCCGCTTTTTGTTCTCGCCAGTCAAAATCGATGATTTGTTACGCAGCACCGTAACAAGCCGTTGTAAAACAGGGAAAAATAAACAATTGGTTACAGGGTAACTGCTTCCACTACTGGGAATTTTCCCATATACTGGATAAATTAACAGTTTACCAGCCGGAATCGCAACAGCATGACCGCGGAAGGACATCTCATTTTCTCTGTCGCTTGCGCGATCTTCGCCAAGAAGGCGGAAGTGACGCCAGAGCTGGCTACCGGCGACTGGTGGCACATCATACCCGCCGCGCTGCTCACCTCGCTGCTGCCGGACATCGATCACCCCAAGTCGGTACTGGGCCAGCGCCTGCGCTGGATCGCCCTGCCCATCGCCCGCGCCTTCGGCCACCGCGGTTTCACCCACAGCCTGCTGGCGATCGCCGGCGGCATGGCGCTGTTTCAGCTGGACGTGCCGCGTAGCTGGCCGATCCCGGCCGATGCGCTGCACGCCATGATCATCGGTTATTTCAGCCATCTGCTGGCCGACATGCTCACGCCCGCCGGCGTGCCGCTGCTGTGGCCGTGCCGCTGGCGTTTTCGCCTGCCCCTGCTCAACTCGCAAAAAGGCAACCAGCTGGAGCGCGTACTGTGTCTGTGCCTGGTGGCGTTTGCCATCTGCTGGCAAGGCGATTTCACCCTGCCGGTGCAATCCTATGTCGAGCAAATCAGAAATATCAGACTCTGATCACAAAAATTCGCTCAACCCATCATCTTGATGTATATAAAACAAACAAAAACACACAAAAAGCTATATCAAATTCCATTTGGATATAAGTAGGCCACTCAGCAAACTGTTACGATATTTACATCGCGACATACGTGATGCGTAGTCGTTTTTATAAGAAAGATTATTGGAGACATTGGGGATGAATCTTCCGCTCGTGATTAACGTGCTGGTGTTTGTCGCGCTTCTTTTGCTGCTGGCGCAAACCC
>NZ_JBFBJY010000216.1:0-2025 GCF_040702125.1 Kitasatospora sp. NPDC085895
TGGCGCATCTTCCGACACGCCCGCTGCAGCCCCAACTGGCTCACGTCAGCCGCCAGGGCGGTCCTCACCCTGGAGAGGCAACGCTGAAAATGCTCCCTACCTTCTTCGTGGGCTCGTTCCGCTCATTCGTACGATCGGAACACCCAGGGGTCCGGGTGTGGCTCAAAAGGCTCATGCCGAGGGTGTGGCTTCCAGTGATTGGCCGCCCGGCACCCCACGACGACACGGCCACTCATTGGGATGCGCGAGCAGTCGCTTCGTAGGGACACGTCGGCGTGGTCGTCTGCAGGGAGCCAGGACACGGATCGACGAGGAGGCGCGGATGCCCGAACTCTGGGCGGGGACGGACGCGGGCAAGGCCGAGCACCACTGCACGGTGATCGACACCGACGGAGCGAAGGTGTTGTCGCGGCGGGTGCCCAACAGCGAACCCGAACTGCTGCAACTTCTCGGCGATGTACTTGAGTTGGCCAACGGAGGCCAGGTGACGTGGGCAGTCGACCTGAACGCCGGCGGGGCGGCACTGATGATCGCGCTCCTGGTCGGCCACGGCCAGCGAGTGCTCTACATCCCCGGCAGGACCGTCCACCATGCCTCCGGCTCCTACCGCGGCGACGGCAAGACGGACGCGAAGGACGCCTTCGTCATCGCCGACCAAGCCAGGATGCGCCGGGACCTGCAGCCGCTGCAGCAGTGGGACGAGATCGCCGTCGACCTGCGGATCCTCACCGCCCGCCGCTACGACCTCACCGTCGACCGCACCCGGGCGATCAACCGCCTGCGGGCCCAGATCCTCGAGTACTTCCCCGCCCTGGAACGCGCCTTCGACTACAGCACCTCCAAGGCCGCTCTCGTTCTGCTGACCGGCTACCGGACGCCGGCAGCTCTGCGCAGGATCGGCCCGGCCCGCCTGTCCACCTGGCTTGCGAACCGAAGAGTGCGAAGCGCCGGGGCCGTTGCGATCGCCGCGCTGGAAGCGGCACACGCCCAGCACACGGTGATCGCCGGCGAGAAGACCGCCGCGGCCATGGTGCACACCCTGGCCAGAGCCGTGATGGCTCTGGACACTGAGATCGCTGCCACCGACGCGGCGATCGAGGCCCGGTTCCGCGAACACCGGCACGCCGAGACGATCACCAGCATGCCCGGCATCGGCACCCTGCTCGGCGCCGAGTTCATCGCCCGCACCGGCGGCGACCTGGACGCCGTCGGCGGCTCCCGTCGTCTGGCCGGCATCGCCGGCCTGGCACCCGTCCCCAAGGACTCCGGACGCATCAGCGGCAACATGCGCCGACCACACCGCTACCACCGCCGGCTCCTGCGCGTCTTCTACCTCTCCGCCCAGGTCGCCGCCCGATGCTGCCCGATCTCCAAGGCCTTCTACGAACGCAAGAGGAGCGAGGGCAAGTCCCACAAGCAGGCCATCCTCGCCCTCGCTCGTCGCCGCCTCGACGTCCTTTGGGCCCTCATGCGCGACCAGCGCACCTTCACCACCGAGCCGCCCCGACGCCATCCCGCAGCGGCATAACCCCGTCACCGTCCGCTACCCAGGCCCTTGACAAGCCTGATTGGGAATCACTGGTATCGCTCCGCGACCTGGGCGTCGGCGTACCAGAGAGAGTGGCTGCGGCCTTCGTAGCCGCTTCGGTTCTGCGGGATCTTGAGGGAGATGGTCGCGTGAGCGATCACGTCGAACGGAGTTCCCGGTCCCATCGCCCAGACACCAAGGTTGGTCTCCTTGGCACCGGTGAAGGTCAGCTGTGCGCGTCGGAAAGCCGGACTGTCCAGCCTCCCTCTTTTCCCTTGCGTACCTCGGCCGTGGAGACGATGTCTGTGACCGTTGTCACTCGGCATGAGCCTTTTGAGCCACACCCGGAGCCCCAGGGCCTCCCGGATCGTACGAATGAGCGGAACGAACCCGCCAAGAAGGTAACAACTTGGTGCGCGATAGACGGGGAGTGTGGGGGGCGTCGTGGATGATCATGAGCCATGAGGTCGGAGTGGGCTCGTGGGGTGTTGTCGCAT
>NZ_JBFBJY010000217.1:0-1929 GCF_040702125.1 Kitasatospora sp. NPDC085895
CCCAGATCGTGTGCCACGAACGCTGAAGGAGGCGTTGATGCAACTGCTTCTGGAAGCGGTGCTGTGCAGGAGATGGAGGTAGGTCCTCCGGGGTCGCCCTGCAGGGGGAGGCTCCAAACCACCGCAGGCTGCGTCGGTTAAGTGCCGGTCGTGGTGAGCGCTGCGGGAAAAGGCGCGGCAGTGATCGCGTCAGGTATGGGTCAGGAAGGCGAGCGAGAGCGAACCGCTGATGACGTGTCGTAAATTTCTTCAATGGCGTCGAAACCGGGGCATGATCTGGGCTCCGGGACAAGTCCGGGGGGAGCCTGCCGACTGCCCGGATGGCGTCCGGCATGGAGGCGGCGCGAGCCTGGCCCGGGCTCTTGCATGGAACGTGGGAACCTGTCGCCCCGATACTGGCGCCGGCTCGATGGGCCGGCGGCGAGAGGGAGAACCTCAAGCGGACAAAACCGCGAGAGGCCGAGTACCGATGCGGGGCACGGGGGCGGACCGTCTCGTAGTAGCGATGAGGCCCGGTAACGCGGGCGGAGCGAAGGGGACGGATCGTCCGGGTCCGATTGGTGGCCAACCGGAGTTCCCGGGATGAACCAGACGAATGGATCGAAGTCGTATCAGATCTCGAAACACCTGGTGTTCGAGGCGTACTTGAGGGTCAAGGCCAACAAGGGCGCGGCGGGCGTCGACGCGGTATCGATCGAGCAGTTCGAGGCGGACCTTCGGGGCAACCTCTACAAGCTGTGGAATCGCATGTCGTCGGGCTGCTACTTCCCGCCGCCGGTGCGGATGGTGGAGATCGACAAGCCGGGAGGACGCGGGGTCAGGATCCTCGGAGTGCCCACGGTCGCGGACAGAATCGCGCAGACGGTGGTGGCCATGGTGCTGGAGCCACTGGTGGAACCTGTGTTCCACCAGGACTCCTACGGCTACCGGCCCCGCCGCAGTGCGTTGGACGCGGTCGAGGCGTGCCGGGAACGGTGCTGGAGAACGGACTGGGTGATCGATATGGACATCCGGGGCTTCTTCGACAACCTCGATCACGACCTTGTCCTCAAGGCGGTCGCCCACCACACCGATCAGCGGTGGGTCCTGCTGTATGTGGAGCGCTGGCTGAAAGCCCCGCTCCAGCGGCCGGACGGCAGCCTGCTCGCCCGGGATCGCGGCAGCCCCCAGGGCTCAGCGGTCTCACCCGTGTTGTCCAACCTGTTCATGCACTACGCGTTCGACGCCTGGATGGCCCGGGAGTACCCCGGCATCCAGTTCGAACGGTACTGCGACGACGTGGTGGTTCACTGCCGCAACGAGGTTCAGGCGCACCACGTGCGCCGGGCCATCGCCGAGCGGCTGGCCGAGTGCGGGGGCCTGGAGCTCCATCCCCAGAAGACCCGCATCGTGTACTGCAAGGACAGGAACAGGCGCGGCTCGGCTGAGCACACCTCGTTCACGTTCCTGGGGTACGGGTTTCGCGTTCGACGGCTCCGGACAAAGCGCGGGGAGTACTTCTTCGGCTTCAATCCGGGCGTCAGCGACGAGGCCGCCAAGCTGATCCGGGCGCAGATTCGCCGCTGGCGGCTGCACTTGCGCAGTGACACGACCCTGGAGCAGCTCGCCCGGGAGATCAACCCGGTCGTGCGGGGCTGGATCAACTACTACGGTCGGTTCCATCCGACCGCGCTGCGGTCCAGCCTCAACCGCATCAACGACTACCTGGTGCGGTGGCTCGTCCGCAAGTACAAGCGGTTCCGGCACAAACGAGCGCGGGCGCGAGAGGCCCTGGCCAGCCACGCCAGGCTGTTCCCCGGACTCTTCGCCCACTGGAAGCTCATCAGGCCGTGACCGCGCACGACTGGACGATGGGAGCCGTGTAAGCCGAGAGGTTTACGCACGGTTCTGAGAGAGCCGGGGAGTGAAATTCTCCCCGGCTACTCGCCC
>NZ_JBFBJY010000218.1:0-1811 GCF_040702125.1 Kitasatospora sp. NPDC085895
GCCGAGCTCCACCACCGGCAGCACGCGACCGTCGAGCAGGTCATCGCGGACGGCAAGGGCTCGACGCTGGCCCACCTGCCCTCCGGGAACTTTCAGGCGAACAACGCGGGGCTGACTCTGCGGGCCATCGCTCACAACCTGCTGCGGGCCGCCGGATCCCTCGCCGGGAGCCACCACGCGAGGGCCACCACCGCGACCCTGCGCGACCACTTGATCCACGTTCCAGCCCGCATCGCTCGTTCGGCCCGGCGACTGACGCTGCACCTGCCCAACCGCTGGCCCTGGCAGCACGCGTTCACCGCCCTCTTCGACGCCGCTCACCCGCCACCGGCCTGATCAACAAGCCGACCACCCGCCCGACAGGGCCTGACCGGAGCAGACGTGGAAAAGCTGGGCAGACCAGCAGACACCCCACGCCCACCCCCAGTCACCCCGGCCAAACCCCGGATCTGATCACTCACGAATCAGGTCGGTGGATTCGGGCTCAGAGGTCCCAGGACCGCGACCGCTCCAGCGCCTCCCACTCCGGACGGAGCAGGGAGAGCATCGCGATGTCGTACCGCCGTCCCCGGTGGAAGCAGGCGGACCGCCGGACGCCCTCGTGGGTAAAGCCAGCACGGGCAAGGACGGTGAGCGCCGAGGCATTGCCCGTGTGAGGGAGCGCTTCGAGGCGGTGCAGCGGGAGTTCGCCGAACGCGAGGTCGACCAGGACGTCCAGGGCAGCGCGCCCATAGCCGCGGCCGCGATGATCCGAATCGACGACGAGACGGACCGTGGCGGTGCCATCGGACATGTTCTGCTCGGCCAGGGCTGCCGCGCCGACCGGCGTGCCGTCCGGGAGCAGAACGAGGAAGCCGTCGTGGTCGGCGTCGTCGATGTCGCGCTCGATCTGTTCGCGTATCGCCGAGAGCGGGCGCGGCCAGTGGCACAGCTCGTGCGCGGCCACCGGCTCGGACCGCCACGCGTGCAGCAACTCGGCATCGTCCACGTCAAGCGGGGCAAGGGCAACGGTCGGGGAGGCATTCTCGCTGATCATGGGCGGATGCTAGCGAACGAACACCCAGGCAAGCCGGGACAGCGGTCGGACGCAGCGCCCCAGCCGTCTCCCAGAGCGATGGCCAACCCGAGCAGGCAGGCCGGGTAGTGCGCCTCGGCGGGCAGGGGGAGCGGGGCGCCGTGCCGGGCGTAGCGCTGACGCCTGGTGACGTGGTCGGTGCCGCCGCATACAGGTGGGTGGCCGGGGCACCCCGGCCACCCACCTGTGGTCCGGCGACGTCTGCACCGTCGTTCGGTCCGGGTCGGGCATCCAGTTGTTTCGGGCATGCGAAGGAAACTGGTGCTTCTCGCTCGCCGCCGCGCGGCTGGGCCAGACCATGGGCGCGGCCGAGCTCGGCCGGGAGCTCGGCGATGCGGGCGGCCCGCTGGTCGTTGCCTCCGCAGCCGCAGCTACCAAGGTGGTGGGTGGCTTCGCGGTGCTCGCGGTACTGGTTGCCCTCGCCGCCCCGGCGGTCGCACGGCGCATTGCCGATGGAGGGCGGCCGAACGGCTAGAAACGGCGCAACCTGGCGCACTGTGCGCGAATTTGTTCAGATGCGTTGACTACTGTTCGGTTCGCCATCATATTTGGCATGCTCGGGTCCGCCGCGAGCGCTCCTCCCGCTCCTGGCCTTCAGCGCGTCCCAACCCACCTCCCGCGAAGGAGTCAGCATGCCCTGGGCATTACGACTTGGTGCGCGATTGAGGGTGGGGCGTGTCGGCCTGGAGGGTTCGGCTGGTGATCTTCAGCGCTCCGCGCAGCGGTCGGAGACCAG
>NZ_JBFBJY010000219.1:0-1768 GCF_040702125.1 Kitasatospora sp. NPDC085895
AGGAGCCGTAAGGAAACTACTGCCAGGTTCGGCCCAATATCGCTGCGGGGCATGGTAGATGGGCTGTTGTGGCGATTCCGGATGATGTCCTTGCGGTGCTGGATGTGAAGTTCGCGGTGCTGCTGCCGCACCTGGACGAGCGGCAGCGCCGCCTCTACTTGGCCTCCGAGGCAGACGCTCTGGGACACGGCGGAATCTCGGCGGTCGCCAGGTTGGCGGAGGTGTCGGAGTCCACCGTTGCCCGAGGATGCGAGGAGCTCGCGGGCGGAGCACAGGTGCTGGGACGGGTGCGCCGGCCCGGCGGCGGGCGCAAGTCCGCCGCGGAGCGCGACCCCGGCCTGGTGGCAGCACTGGAGTCGCTGATCAAGCCGCACGAGGTGGGCGACCCGGTCTCGCCGCTGCGTTGGACTACCGCCTCGCTGCGGGACCTGGCCCGTGAGCTGACCCAGGCGGGCCATCCTGCCAGTGCCCCGGTGGTGGGCGGTCTGCTGCGCGGACTGGGCTTCAGCCTGCAGGGCATGGCCAAGACCCGGGCCGGCAGTCACGTGCCCGACCGCGATGCCCAGTTCCGGCACATCAACACCGCCGTCGAACGCTTCCTGGAACAGGGCCTGCCAGTGGTGAGCGTCGACGCGAAGAAGAAGGAGCCGATCGGCGACTTTGCCCGCGCCGGCCGCAGCTGGCGTCCCAGGGGTGAGCCGATCACCGCCCCGGATCACGACTTCCTCGATCCGAGCACCCCGATCGCCATCCCGTACGGCGTCTACGACCTGGGACGCGACACCGGCTGGGTCAACGTGGGCACCGACCGCAACACCGCCGCCTTCGCAGTCGAGTCGCTTCGCCGCTGGTGGAACCACCAAGGGCGCCTCGACTATCCCGACGCACCCCGTCTGCTGGTCACCGCCGACTCCGGCGGAGCCAACTCCGCGGACTCTCGCCTCTTCAAGATGGGCCTGGCCGACTTCGCCGACGAATGCGGGCTGAGCATCACCGTCATGCACTTCCCGCCAGCGACTTCGAAATGGAACAAGGTCGAACACCGGCTGTTCTCCCGGATCACCCACAGCCTGCGCGGCCAACCCTTGACCAGCTACGAGGTGCTGCTGCAGACCATCTCGGCCACCCGCACCAGCACCGGACTCACGGTCCAGGCCGTACTGGACGAGAACGCTTACCCCACCGGCCGCGCGCTCACCCGGGCCGAGCGCAAGGGTGTCGACCAGCGGGTCGAGCGCGATGAGTTCCACGGCGAGTGGAACTACACCATCGCCCCGCAGGACCCTGGCCAGCAGCTGCAGGAGGATCCACTCGACGACTCGGGACCTCCCGTCCCGGCCGAGATCACCTTCCTCCTCACCCACCCCGCCCTCACCGGCATGTCCCGCGAAGAGTTCGAACAGCTCGTGCTCCGCCTCGAACCGTGCCAGCAGGTTCTGACCGAAGCCGAACGCCGCAAGGGCGACGGCCGGGGCCGTAATCCCGGCTTTGGAACCCTGGATCACCGCCACCGCGTCCTGGCCGCCGTGCTTCGCAGCCGCAACACCATCACCCTCACCCTCGCGGCCGAACTGATGGGCCGCAAACGCAACGTCCTGAGCTACCACGCCGGAAGAACCAAACCCCTGCTGGCATTCGCCGGGCCCGAGCTCGCCAGGATCCTCGTCTTCCACCGGCCCCATCCTCCTCGCACCCTCGACGCCTTGAAGCGCGTGCTCGAGGACCACGACAACGAGATCAACTCAGGCAGTAAATGAATTACGGCTCC
>NZ_JBFBJY010000220.1:0-1766 GCF_040702125.1 Kitasatospora sp. NPDC085895
GATCGTTGTCTGTGTGAAGTACGTGCCCGACGCGACCGGTGACCGTCGCTTCGCGGACGACACCACCACCGACCGGGAGGGCGTGGACGGCCTCCTGTCGGAGCTGGACGAGTACGGCGTGGAGCAGGCGCTGCGGATCGCGGAGGCCTCCGGCGACGCCGAGGTGACGGTGCTGACCGTGGGTCCGGACGACGCGAAGGACGCGCTGCGCAAGGCCCTGTCGATGGGTGCGGACAAGGCCGTGCACGTCAACGACGAGGACATCCACGGCTCGGACGTGATCGGTACCTCCGCGGTCCTGGCGAAGGCGCTGGAGAACACCGGGTTCGACCTGGTGGTGTGCGGCATGGCCTCCACCGACGGCACGATGGGTGTGCTGCCGGCGCTGCTCGCCGAGCGGCTGGGCGTGCCGCAGGCCACCCTGCTGTCCGAGGTGTCGGTCGAGGGCGGCGTGGTCAAGGGCCGCCGCGACGGCGACGCCGCGACCGAGCAGGTCGAGGCCGCGCTGCCGGCCGTCGTGTCGGTCACCGACCAGTCCGGCGAGGCCCGCTACCCCTCGTTCAAGGGCATCATGGCCGCGAAGAAGAAGCCCGTCGCCGAGCTCGACCTGGACGACCTGGGCATCGACGCCGACGAGGTCGGCCTGGCCGGCTCCTGGACCAAGGTCGCCGACATCACCGCCCGCCCGGCCCGCACCGCCGGCACCGTCGTCAAGGACGAGGGCGAGGGCGGCAAGCAGCTCGCCGGCTACCTCGCCGCGCAGAAGTTCATCTGAGCCCACGTCCCACGCGCGCATCCAACGAACGATCAGGAGCAACGAATCATGGCTGAGATCCTGGTTCTCGTGGACCACGCCGACGGCGTGGTCCGCAAGCCGGCCCTCGAACTGCTGACCCTGGCCCGCCGGATCGGCGAGCCCTCCGCCGTCGTCCTGGGCGCCGGTGCGGCCGCGGCCGACCTCGCCGCCAAGGCCGCCGAGTACGGCGCGGCCAAGGTCTACACCGCCGACGCCGACGAGTTCGCCACCCAGCTGGTGGTCCCGAAGGTCGACGCCCTCACCCAGATCGCCCGGAGCAGCGGCGCCGCCGCCGTGCTGGTCACCTCCTCCGGCGAGGGCAAGGAGGTCGCCGCCCGCGTCGCGCTGCGGCTGGGCTCGGGCATCATCACCGACGCCGTCGACCTGGAGGCCGGCGCGGCCGGCCCGGTCGCCACCCAGTCGGTGTTCGCCGCGTCCTTCCAGGTCAAGTCGACCGTGACCACCGGCACCCCGGTGATCACCGTCAAGCCGAACGCCGCCGCCCCGGAGCCGGCGCCGGCCGCCGGCACCGTCGAGCAGGTCACCGTCGCCCTCACCGGCAACGCGGCCACCGTCACCGCCCGCACCCCGCGCGTCGCCTCCGGCCGCCCCGAGCTGACCGAGGCCGCGATCGTGGTCTCCGGCGGCCGCGGCGTCGGCGCCGCCGAGGGCTTCGCCGTCGTCGAGGACCTCGCCGACGCGCTCGGTGCCGCCGTCGGCGCCTCCCGCGCCGCCGTCGACGCCGGCTGGTACCCGCACACCAACCAGGTCGGCCAGACCGGCAAGCAGGTCTCCCCGCAGCTGTACGTCGCCGCGGGCATCTCCGGCGCCATCCAGCACCGCGCCGGCATGCAGACCTCGAAGACCATCGTCGCGGTCAACAAGGACCCCGAGGCCCCGATCTTCGAGCTCGTCGACTACGGCGTCGTCGGCGACCTGTTCACCGTCCTGCCCCAGCTCACCGCCGAGG
>NZ_JBFBJY010000221.1:0-1662 GCF_040702125.1 Kitasatospora sp. NPDC085895
GCAGTATCGGCCAGCATCGAACCCTGCAGGTTGTAGAGTCGTTGCGGGTCCATGGCCTTGGCAATGTGGCCTTCAACGCGCTCAATGTCGTCGATAAACCATCGCTTGCCATATACCGGAATAAGCGGGATATGCTCACCAGGGATGCGGCGAGGCTTCTCAAGGAAGTTCTGGCCGTCAACCACTGACACATAGACGCGACGACGCTTCACGGAGCGACGCGCAACCTCTACGAATCCAGCCTCAGCCAGCTCATCCTCGATATCTTCGATTTGGTCGCTATCGTAGGTGGCGATTTCACCAGTCAGCGGCTGCTTGTAGCTGATGACATCCACCGATTCCTTGCGCACTTCGTAATACTTAGCGATGTAAACGACCTCTGGCTCGAACCAGTCAAACTCCCAAGAGGAGATCGTCGTTACATCGAGAGACGCCGGTGGAGTCTTGCCATATTCTGCCTCGTACTTTTCAGGAGAAAGCGAATACATGCAGAAAGCCCACAGCGCATCAGACTTGTCGTACTTCTTCGCGTCAGGGTCAAACCACACTGAGCGCGATGGGTCGTATATCGGCTCAATAGCAATGCGCTGGCGATCGTCCATCGGGTCGTATTCATTGACCAGCATCGACGTCAGGCGGAAGCAGCCAAACCCACCGGTAGCAGCATCATCAAATGCGTTATCGCAAGCCTCGCCGCCGTCGGTTTCCTCGTAGTCAGCACGGAACAGGCCATTCAGCTTGTTTGCCAGCTCTTCGCTTGCTTCGCGATCGCCAGGGCGAAACTTCACAGTGATGCGGTTGTTCCGATATTCGGCAATGATGCGGTTAAGCTCAGTGGCCACTTTGTTGATTTCGAACTTCGGGTATTTCTCGAACTGGTCGTCAAGCTTGGTTCCCGCTGCTGTTGCTCCTTCCCATTGACCGCCAGGGACACGAGCGAATCGCGTAGCTTCGATGCACTTTTCGCGCACATCTTGCTGCGGCGTATAGGCGCGGTCAAACCTGAGCATGACGCGCTCATGTTTTTTCTCTAATGTCTCTGCCATGTTTACCAACCGGAGGATGAGGGAACGTAGACATCCTCTTCAACTGGAGGATTCTTTATGTCTGCATAACGAATTGCATAGCGACGCATCATGTAGGCGTAACGGACAGCATCAAGGATGTCGTCGCGTACCTTCACAATCTTTCCTTTCTCGTCGCGGTGATAGAAGTTGTACTCTTCGAAGAAATCACGGAGGCCAGAGAACACCCTGAATTTACCTCTGCGCATTAAGTCGTATAGTTCGAATAACCCGGGCTCTACAGATCTGCTTCCATCTTCCCATTGGGCATGTTCAGGAAGCATCTGGAATCCAGCCTCTTCATAATATGACTTCTGCTGAAGTCCAGAGCCCTTCTCCGTCTGAAGCCCATCTGGAGGCCATGCTATTGGCACGTTATCAGCCCAAGACTTCACTGCGCTGAACGCTTCTGCTGGAGAAACCTGACGCGCCTTGTATGCGCGCGTGAGATAGAATGATTCGTTCTCAATATCCCATGCCAACTGGACATGCGCCTGCGGGTGATCCCAACCAAAGTCCATGCCGTTGATGACTAGCCAGTGATCTGGGATAGGGAAAGGGTCGCACTTTACAAAATCTTCGCCGAGGTCATAGATTC
>NZ_JBFBJY010000222.1:0-1645 GCF_040702125.1 Kitasatospora sp. NPDC085895
ACGACGTCGAGCTGGCCGCGTGAACGTCACCGAACTCCTGCAGCTGTTGCAGGCCGAACACGACGAGACCGCCGCACGAGCCCACAGCCTGCGCGAACAGATCGAGCGCCTGACCGCCGAGCTCGCAGACACCGAAGCCCGCCTGGCCGAGCTCACTGCGACCCGCAAGGTCATCGACGGCCTCACGCTGCCCGACCACGAGCCGGCTCCCTCGGACACGGACACCGTCTACCAGCGCATCGTGACCGCCTTCAACGGGCATCCCGAGCGGGTCTTCCGGGTTCGCGAGCTACACGAACTCCTCGGGCTGCCCACCGACGAACCCTCGATCAACGTCACCCGCTCCCGCCTGGGACGACTCGTCCGCCAGGGAGTCCTCGAGCAACCCGAACGCGGCCGCTACCAGAAACGGACTTAACGTCCTCTCAGACGGAACGGCGGCTCAGGCCATTGGCAGCTCCCACGACAAGTACTGGCCGCCGACCACCCGCACGTGCTGGCCGGCGAAGTCGAGGTGGTACCTATTGGGCCGGCCCGCCGCACCCCACCGCACGTGCACATCCTCGGCCTCGCGCCACTGGCTGCGCGGGCCCCACTCGACGGCACGCGTGCCATCCCCCGCGACAGCGGCCTGCACCCTGAACAGCACCAATACCACCCAGATCACGATCTACAGCTGCCGCGTCCTAGACTGGTCGTGATGTCTGCTTCGCGTGGACGCCGCCGACGGGACGCCTCGTCCTGTCCGCTCGCCGGCGGTTCGCCGAGCACGGCACCGGACAGGAGCGGGGACGCCGGACCGGTCACCGCGGCTCCCGAGGCCGGCGTGACCGGTCGTGACGGCAACGGCCCGGGGCGCAGTCGTGCCCCCGGCCCGACGGCCGCCCCGGAGTGGATCCGGCGGGTCCCCCGCAGGTGCCATCGAGGTACTTCCCATGCGCCAACTCCCGCTTGCCCGCGTCATCGCGGTCGCCGCCGCCACGCTGATCGGCCTGCCGCTGGCCGGCCCAGCCCTGGCCGCCGTGACCGTCACCCAGGACAGCCTCGCCCCCACGACGATGACGGCCGGGGTCCCGGCCAAGGCCACGCTGACCGTGCACTCCTCGTCCTGCTTCACCGCCAAGACCCTGGGGGTCGGCGTCCGCGACGCGGCCGGGCAGAACCTGGACTTCCCGGGGAACGCCTCCAACGTCCGGATCTGCCCCTCCGGGGTGACCTTCACCAGCCAGAGCAGGACCCTCCCCGCCGGGTCGTACACCGAGTTCGGCTTCTGGCAGGACTCCGCCAACGTGTGGCACAACCTGCCGTCCCGCACGCTGACCGTCTCCGCCGCCCCGGGCCCCGTCCCCGGGAAGAGCCTCACCTGGTCCGACGAGTTCAACGCGCCGATCGCCTGGGGCTCCACCTGGGTCGGCGACAAGACCAGCGCGTACCGCTACGGCGACCACAACCCGGACGACAACAAGCTCGACTGGCTGACCACCGGCGCGGTCGGCGTCTCGGGCGGTGTCGCCACGTTCACGGCCAAGCCGTCCGCGCACGTCCTGGAGAACGGCAAGCAGGCCTGGGACACCGGTCTGCTCACCACCGAGGGCTCGACCCAGGGCTTCCAGGTGCGGACCGGCGACTACGTGGAGACCCGGGT
>NZ_JBFBJY010000223.1:0-1555 GCF_040702125.1 Kitasatospora sp. NPDC085895
GGTACTGCCGCATCCTGCCTCCCGTGCCAACGATCCCGCCCCCGGAAACCACGGTATGGGCGGGGCGGATCAACCGCGACCAGTGGACTCCGCCCACTGACAGCGGCCCTCAAAAATCCCCACGGACGGCCAGTTGCGGTTGTAGCTTTGGGGGACCATTGCCTTAGGGCGACGGCCTTGTCCGCCCGAACTGGCACGGGTGGAAAGCTCCCGCGCTACGTCGTCCTGGCAAGGCTGGCGACTCTGGGAGGCGTCGGCCGTCTCAACCCCGAGCTGCTGCCGGCTGCCCTTGGCACTGCCCTCGGCATCGTTGCTACGGTTCCGGCCGTGGCAGGTCCGGGCAGGGCGACCGAACCGTCTTTCGGCCGGGTCGGCACTACAGCCAAGACCAGCTCGCGCTTACCGCGCCGACCGGCGCCCAGGCTCGTTACGGCCTCCGGCGCAAGACCGGAGACCGCCCCACCTCCGCCCAGCGAAACCTCCACAACCGTCTCCGCCATCGCCTGGCCACCCATACGGAGACCGGCTCCGGCCGGGGCTGGGGCGTGGTGGTGTGGGTTCAGGCAGGTGTGGCAGCGAGAACGGTGGCGGTACGAACCGCAGTGAGGATGCCGAGAAGGTAGCCGTCGTCGTCGATGACGGGCCAGACGGTCAGGCGTCTGATGCGCATGACGCGGGCAGCCAGGGCCAGGCCCAGGGTCGGCCACGCGAACGGGCCGCGCTGATGCTTGGTGGTGCTGATCGCGGTCCGCTCGGTGGACCAGGGAGGGGTTAGGAACGGGTGGAGCTCGGCTCGGGTGACCAGCCCTTCGCAGCGGCCGTCGTGGCCGCGGACGAGCAGATAGTCGATGTGGGCGCTGCGCAGGACGTCGTCGGCCTGGTCGACGGTGCTGTCGTCGGCGATCTGGTAGTCGCAGGAATCCATGGCGTCGGCGACCGTGAGGCGAGGGTCTGCCGATCGCGGGGAATGTGGGGTCACGGTATTCACCGTTCCCGTCTCCGGGCCCACCGCGGGGGGCGCCCGGTCCTTCACCCAGAACGAAACCGGAACAGGTACCGGGATGCGGGATGCCCTGGATGTCTCCGAGCGTACTCCGGCGACCGCCGCGGCAGAGCAGGCTCACATCGGGCCAACCGGTTGTGCCCGCTCGCGGCATGTGGGGTGGACCGTTTGCCATGTTGCGCGGCGGACAGACGCTGGGTGGCGGCGGAGCCGGTTGAACAGACAGCCGACTCCGGTGTCACCCGTCGGCGACAGAGCATCTCCGGAACTGCCGAGTGGGATCGCACTCGATCAGGTCCGGCTCCCGGTTTCGTTAATCCGGTGGAGGGACGCGACTTGACCACTCAACTCCATCGGATGTCTCGTCTCCGGTCGACAACTGCGTGTTGTGACATTCATGGCCAGGTAATTCCCCGCCAAATGGCCGTAACCGGGGAGTTTTAACCGGCCATCAACAGCCCGCACTGCGGCCCGGCCTGCCTGTCGCGCCAGCGGTTCTGGGCAGGCCGTTCGAGAGCCACCGGGTACCGAGATCGAGTGCTGCCTTGCCCG
>NZ_JBFBJY010000224.1:0-1540 GCF_040702125.1 Kitasatospora sp. NPDC085895
GTCTTCGACCAGTTCGCCTCCCACCGCGGCATCGCCCTGCACATCAAGGCCGAGACGAGCGAAAGCCGGCTGATCGCCGTCCTCGGCGAGATGCGCGAACTCGGCGATGATGCCGTCGAGGGCCACCGCGCCGTCGGCCGGGACGCCGCCGAGCGCCTTCCGGCAATGGATCGACGTAGACCGGGACGGCTGCGACACCTGCAAGGAGGTGCTGATCGCGGAGGCGACCGAGTCGTCGGCCGTCGGGCCCAGGTGCGCGCTGACCGGCGGCGCCTGGTCCCGCAGTAACAATCGGCACCGGCGCGCTCAGTGGAAGACGAGTGCACCCAGCTGGTGCCGGTCACCGTCGACGGGCGCGAGCACCTGGTGCCGCGCAATCTGGTCCGTGCATACGAGCGTGGCCTGCTGGCGCCGTGAACGCGAGGGGTCGCAGCGCGCAAGCGTCGCGGCCCTTCGCGCATTTGACACACCCGCCGCGGCGGCCGCTGGCAGCGTTCGGCGGCGCATTCGATCATTTCGGCGGCCTGGGAGGTCCGGGCGGCTCGGGTGCGAGCGCAGTCCCTGTCCTGGGCAGGCCGGCGGCGTCCGGCTCACGTGGTTGGTACGTATCCTGCCGCGAGGTTGTAGGGCCCGGTGTCGACCGGGATGGTGGCGGTGACGGTATTGGTAGCAGTGTCGATTACCGAGACCGTGTCGGCTCCGTTGTTGGCGACGTACGCATGCATGCCGTCGGGGGATGTTGCCACACCGACCGGAGAGTTGCCGACCGGGATGGTGGTGGTGACCGTGTTGGTGGCGGTGTCGATGACGGACACGGTGTTGTCCACGTCGTTGACGACGTAGGCGTGCTGCCCGTCCGGGGTGACGGAGATGCTGGCCGGGTAGCCGCCGACCGGGATGGTGGCGGTGACGGTGTTGGTGGCGGTGTCGATCACCGAGACCGTGTTGTCCGAGGCGTTGACGACGTAGCCACGGGTGCCGTCCGGGGTGATCGCGACCGCGTACGGGCCGCTGCCGGCGGGAATGGTGGTGGTGACGGTGGTGGTGGCGGTGTCGATGACGGACACGGTGTTGGCCCCGTTGTTGGCGGTGTAGGCCCTCGTGCCGTCGGGAGACACCGTGACGGCTTGCGGGCCGCTGCCGACGGGGACCGTGGCCGTGACGGTGTGGGTGGAGGTGTCGATCACGGATACGGTGTCGGCTCCGCCGTTCGCCGTGTAGGCGTGCTTGCCGTCCGGTGCTATCGCCGTCCCGAACGGGGCATTACCGACGGGGATCGTGGCGGTGACGGTGTTGGTACTGGTGTCGATCACCGACACCGCGTTGGCCACGGAGTCGGCCACGAAGACGAACACGGTGGGCGTGGGCGGGAGGAGAACGGGGGCGGCGACATATTGATCAGAAACTCAATTGGTTCTCGCCGAGGGTGTAGCGCACGTGCGGGGCGTGGAAGTAGCCGCGGACGATGTGGGGCTGGCGCTGGCGCCGGCGGAAGAAGCGTCGTGCTTCAGCCGCGAGCTCGGCCTGGTTGCGGGCCCGG
>NZ_JBFBJY010000225.1:0-1539 GCF_040702125.1 Kitasatospora sp. NPDC085895
GCCGAAGTAGTGGTAGAAACGGTTGAGTTCTTCCGCCGCCAGACGGGCGTCCGCCTCGTCTTCCGCCACGTAGCCATGCTGCAACAGCATGATCTTCAGCGGCTGCTCGGCGGCGAAACGCGCGCGAGCCTCGTTGAAACAGGTTACCAGCCTTACGATCTCCTCTTCCCCCTGATGCAGCGGCGTAACCTGAACGTTGCAGCCGTTTTGCACCGCAAATTCGTGACTGTTGGGATCGCGCGCCGCTACCCAAATCGGCGGATGCGGCTGCTGTTTCGGCAGCGGCGAAGAGGTGGTCGCCGGGAACGACCAGTATTCCCCCTGATGGGCATAGTCGCCCTGCCACAGTTTTTTCACCGCCGGGATCAGCTCGCGCATGCGCTGCCCGGCATCCCAGGCGGTTAAACCGGGCATCAGCCGTTCGTATTCATAGGAATAGGCGCCGCGCGCAATGCCCAGCTCCAGCCTGCCGCCGGTGATGATATCGGTCATCGCCGCCTCGCCCGCCAGACGGATCGGGTGATTGAATGGCGCAATGATGGTGCCGGTGCCGAGCCGCACCCTGGACGTGCGCCGGGCGATATCCGCCAGATTGATGAACGGATTCGGCGCAATGGTGAAATTCATGCCGTGGTGCTCACCGGTCCAGATGGCGTGCATGCCACCACGATCGGCGATTTCACACAGTTCGATCATCTCCTGGTATAGCTTTTCCTGGGATTCTTCGGGTAACGTTCGTTCCATATGCACGAATAAAGACAGTTTCATCACACTCTCCCGCTTAGCTTCAACCGGCGAATTGCTTGATGGCACCGCTGTGCTCATCGCCATAATAGATACCGTAATTCCCCACGGCGTTTTCTTTGACGAACCGGCCCATCATCGACCGCAGCGCCGGATCCTTGATCGGCAACCGTGCCAGCGTCGGCATGTCGAACCATTCCGCCGTGCTCAGCTGCGGCGTCAGGCTGCCGGCGTCGGTCGGCAGCGCGCACAGAAAAACGATGTGTTGCTGGTTCTTCTGCCGGTCGTCGTAGACGGAATAGACGAACCCCGGATGGGCATTGATGCCCAACTGCTGCAGTAAATCCCCCAACGTTTCGCTGACGCTGCGTTTCTCCACCGGGCTGGACGGCAGCTGATAGCCGCCGTCGTTTTGCCGCACCATCACAGCGTGCCCTTCAAACTCGATCAGCGCGCTCACCACCACCTGCGGCCCGCCAATCAGCGACTGCGCGTTTTGATAAGGCGTGAAGTATGCACCGCGGTAATACCCCAGACCGGCAGTCGCGTTGGACTCGAACCCCTCTACTTTGCCGATCAGAATGGCATGGTCGCCGGCGTCCACCACCTGATACAGCGCGCAGTCGAACCACGCCGAACTGTTATCGATAAGCGGCACCCGTGACGCGCTCCAGCGCCAATCGATCAGCGCAAAGCGGTCTTCGTTCTTTTGCGCAAAAATGGTTGAAGCCTCTTTTTGCCGTTCCGCCAGAATATTGATGGCGAAATGGCTGCACTGGGTAAAGTGCTCCAAGT
>NZ_JBFBJY010000226.1:0-1501 GCF_040702125.1 Kitasatospora sp. NPDC085895
GGATAAGGTCAGCGCTGGACAGGATCCGCCTGTCGAGTTCAGTCCTCAGTTTTGGTTCGAGGTAGTTGAGCGTAAAGCGGGATATGCCCTGGTGCCGTTTCAGCGCGCCAGCGCGACCAACCTGCAGATCGTACGATTTAGTCAGGTTCCGCGTGACCATCGCCATGTAGTCGTCCGCCGTGTCACTCTCAGCAGCCTGCCGGATGATGCTCTGCCAGCGCTCCAGCTCCTCGCGAGACGTGTAGCCATTGCGAAGAAAGAACTTCACCGCCTCACGAACCGTTCTTGTAAATGTCCTCATAGCATCATCCCACCGCCCGGATCTTCAGCCTTCGGTGGCTCTGGCGGCGGATTATCTTTTAGCGAGTCGTAATCGAGGTTAAGCCGTTGAGGGAAGAGGTTCTCGTTAGCGTTGGCGTTTTCACACGCCCACTCGATCAGCGTTGCGCGGTTCTCGGGGTCAGCGGTGAGTTGCGGCAGTATCGATTCCAGCATACTGACGATGGCCTTAAAGCGCGTTTCGTCTACCTTCACCTTTTCGCTCTCCGGCTCCTTGAGGGAGGACGGCCAGCGGTATTCGAAGTTATTTATCCACATCGAGAAATACACGCTGTAGGTGTTTTTCAGTTCCGGGAAGTCGGCTCGCAGCGACTGGAAAAACTCTATGCTCCATGCCCGGTACTGGCATACACGAATAAAGAATGCATAAAGCTGATCAAGCCATTCACGGATGTTGTCGATGTACACAGCAACGGCGCGCGCATCTTCAGTGCCTTCCCCGAAGCCCTGGGCGAACGTCTCAGAGTTAAGAATGATCGCCGGCATATCAGCGGCGGCGGCCACGTTCTCCAGAATGTGCTTACGGGCAGAGTCGAGAGGTTTTTCCAGGTTGCTGAGGTCGATTGACTCGATATTATCTTTGTCACCGATTTGCAGAACTTCTCCCGTTTTCCCTCTTTTCAACATCATGCGCTTAATGCCGCTCAGCTTCTGCATCATGTTGTTGACGACGGAGCTTGGCCCCTGAATTTTTGTTACCAGCAACCCGCCCTTCACGGCCACCATGTCATCAGTGCGCATGGTCTGGATGAAGGATTTCAGCGGATAAAGCGCACGTTGGTAGACGCTACGCCCGGTGAATCCGAATGCCGCCGGGTTGTAAGCCAAATAGATCGGGTCTTCGTTTTGCACGACGACACAGCGCGATTTGTGATATAACTTTCCGGCAACCCGAATGCCATCGACTTTCTGAAAGTCCTGCGCATTCGGATCCTGATTCAACACGATGCTGCCCGCGGTGTTCAGCGGGTCGAGGATATTAAAGCTGACGTTGTGTTTATACAGCGTGCGGTAATCGAGCGATTCATTCGGTTCCTGGTTATCCACCAGCATTGCCACCGCCGACACACCGTAAATTCGGGCAATTCGCGCAGCGTTGGCAATGTGCTGATTAGCTCCCATAGCTTTCCATTCGCGCTCGAACGCATCGCGCAGGCGCTGC
>NZ_JBFBJY010000227.1:0-1442 GCF_040702125.1 Kitasatospora sp. NPDC085895
ACCGTCAGCCTCTGGGCTGAGCTTGCCGAGTTCAGGACCCCGCACCTCTGGGCTGCCTACACGACGAGCGCACTCATCATCGGGGCCACCTTCGCTGCTTTCGCTTACTTCGCGCCGATCCTGACCGAAATCTCCGGCTTTACGCCTGCGGCGATTCCGTGGCTGCTTGGCGTCTACGGAATGGCGAACGTCATCGGGAACACCATCGTCGGCCGCTACGCCGACCACTACACAATACCGATCATGATGCTCGGGCTGATTACGCTGAGTGCACCGCTGATCCTTCTCGCACTCCTGACGCAGTACGCAGCACTTAGCGTGATCCTCTTCATTGTCATCAGCCTAGTCGGCGTGCCGATGAATCCCGCGATGATCACACGTGTCATGAAAACGGCTACGCATCCGGGGCCCCTGGTCAATACGATCCATACCTCGGTCATCAACATCGGCCTGGAGGTCGGCTCATGGGTCGGTGGCCTCGGCATCAGCGCCGGTCACCGCTCTGGGTCGGCGTCACCCTTGCCGTCGTAGGCATCGTCAGCTTGCTTCCGTACCTGCGTCGCGATTCGCACGCGCTGCCGGCTGGCGAGTGAAAGTGCCGGACATCACCACTGTGCGGGCCGCGATGTCGACCACGAACTTCAATGAAGGAGAAAACGAATGGTTGCCAACAATACGAAGAGGCTGAAGGGGAAAGTTACTCTGGTCACAGGTGGGTCGCGGGGCATAGGTCGAGCAATTGTCGAACGACTAGCCGCTGAAGGCGTGAACTTCATTGGTGTCCATTACGGCACCCAGCCACTGGCAGCTGATCAGGTCGTAAACCGTGTCGAAGAATTAGGGGCCCAAGCAGTGGCGCTTCATGCTGATTTCCGGGCGGGTGGCCAAGGGGTAGGTTGGGAACTCTGGGGAGCTTTCTCGGACGTTGCAAAGAAACACACTGGTCACGACGGGGTAGATATCTTGGTCAATTGCGCCGGCATCGCACCGCTTGCCCCACTTTCTGCAACCACCGAGGCACTTTACGATGAAGTGCTATCCATCAATCTGGCTTCGACGTTCTTTCTCACTCAAGCAGCTGCGCCTCACATTCGCGAAGGCGGCCGGATCATCAACTTCTCGTCCGCATTGACGCGCATAGCTGCGCCCACGAGACCGGTCTATGCCGCGTCCAAAGGTGCAATAAACGCGCTGACTCTCGCATTGGCGGCGGAATTCGGTCCGCACAACATTACCGTCAACGGCGTTGCGCCCGGTGTCATCGACACAGACATGAACGGTGGCTGGTTGAACGAACCGGAGGCCCGACGTCAGGCCGAAGAACTATCGGTATTCTCTAGAGTCGGCCATGCCGATGATGTTGCCAGCCTCGTCGCATTCCTTGTATCACCCGACAGCCGCTGGGCAAAGGGTCAGGTCATCGACGTGTCTGGAGGGTCAAG
>NZ_JBFBJY010000228.1:0-1369 GCF_040702125.1 Kitasatospora sp. NPDC085895
GCCTGGTCTCCGACCGCTGCGCGGAGCGCTGAAGATCACCAGCCGAACCCTCCAGGCCGACACGCCCCACCCTCAATCGCGCACCAAGTCGTAAGACAACCTCCAGCCGGTCGGGTCACCTGAGCAGCAGGCACGGACAACGAACGGGGGTTTTCACATATCAGTCGGTCTTCTTTTGCCGGGGGCGTGCGGGTGGTGCGGCGCGGTGGGGCAGGGGCGTGTCGCCGAGAGCGGCGGCGAGTTCGGTGTCGTCGATCTCGTGCCAGCCGGTGAAGTCTGCCGTGGTGTGGGAGCCCAGGGTGTAGGGGTGCCGTCGGGTGCGGTGGCGCGGCGCCAGCCGAAGGCGACGTCACCGGTCTCGGCCGGGTGGGCGAAGCCTTCCGGGGCCCGGCTGACGTGGACGACGACGAACAGGCTCTCGCTACTGGGCGTGCCGTCCAGGTGGTGCCGGTAGATACCCCCGGCGTGGAAGAACGGCTCGGTCATCGCTCGGCTCCCTCACCACGGGTCGCGCACAGAGGCGCCTTTCCTGTTCAGGATGGCGTGCCGGTCGGGGGGAGCCTGGGTTTTCATCCGAACGTCGGCGCGGTGGGCGCGCGGCCCGCAGCCGCGGTCCCGGGTTCAGGCGTCGAATGGGGCGAAGCCGAGGACCCAGTCGAGGGCGCGGGCGGCGCCGCGGGCGTAGGAGCGCCGGTCGGCGGGCAGCTGCGGGTTGCGGGCGGCCTCGAGGGCGGCGCGTTCCTCGACGGCCAGGTCGAGGTCGTGGAGCTCGGCAGGGCGACGGCTTCCGGTGATGGGCGCGGGCCGGCAGGGGTCGAGGACCCAGCGGTGGACGGCGGCCGCGCCTTTGGCTTCGTTCCTGTCGCCGCCCGGGCAGGCGGCGGCCTGCGCGGCGGCGGCAACTTCGTCGGGGGTGCGCACGCCGATGTATTCCTGGATAGTCGCGACGGCCACGGGCAGCACCTTTCGATTCCGGCCACGGCAGGCGGAGGTCGATGATTCCGGCTGAAGCCCAGGCTTACCCCGGTTGTGCCGGGGACACACCCCAGGCCGTGTCGGGGACGGTGCTTCGTGTGCCGCCCAGCAGCCGAGGGTCTGTTCGTCGTCGTTCACGTCGGCCGGGCACCGGAAGGCTTCGCCCACCCGGCCCAGCAAGGTGACGTCACGTTCGGCCGTCGCCGACAGCATCTTCCACCACGCCCGCTGCAGCCCCAACCGCCTGACGTCAGCAGCCAAAGCCGTCCTCACCCTGGAGAGGCAACGCTGAAGAGCTCCTTACGACTTGGTGCGCGATTGAGGGTGGGGCGTGTCGGCCTGGAGGGTTCGGCTGGTGATCTTCAGCGCTCCGCGCAGCGGTCGGAGACCAGGC
>NZ_JBFBJY010000229.1:0-1363 GCF_040702125.1 Kitasatospora sp. NPDC085895
CCCCATCATGCACACGACACGCAAGTCAGCCTGAACGACTTCGTACCCACGAACGGGCGACACCAGATCATCCAGAACCGGACTTAACGCCCTCTGAGGTGTCGGTCCGCCTCGCGCAGTTGATCTTGTCGGTTCGGGGTGAGGGCTGTCCGGTTTGGGTGTAGGCCGGAGGTATGAGGTATCCCGATGGTGGTGGCCTGACCGCGCGGGAGCGGGCCCGGCGGGAGCTGGTGCGCTTGGAGGCCGCCGACATGTTCGAGGAGGGGATCGCGCCGCCGCTGGTGGCCAAGCGGTTGCGGGTCTCGCGGAAGTCGGCCTATGCCTGGCATGCGCGCTGGGTGGCGGGCGGCGTCGAGGCGTTGGCGTCCAAGGGGCCGAGCGGGCGGCCGTCGCGGATGAGACCCGAGTGGCGGGCCTGGCTGGAGGAGGCGCTCGAGCAGGGGCCGGCCGCGCACGGCTGGGTGGAGGACCAGCGCTGGACCCTGGCCCGGGTGGCGACGGTGATCGCGCGCCGTTTCCACGTCCGGTTCAGCATCAAGCAGACCGCGCGGATCCTGCACGAGATGGGCTTCAGTGTGCAGGTGCCGCAGCACCGGGCCGTCGAGCGGGACGAGCAGGCGGTGGCGACCTGGGTGAAGGAGACCTGGCCGCGGGTGGAAAGACGGTGAGGGAGCGGGACGCGTGGTTGTGCTTCGAGGACGAGGCCGGGCAGGGCCTGCGGCCGCCGAAGGCGCGGACCTGGTCCCGCCGCGGACACACGCCGGTGGTGGACGTGACGGGTAGCGGCTCGGGGCGGGTCTCGATGGCCTCCATGGTGTGTGTCCGTCCCGACGAGCGCACCCGCCTGGTTTTCCGGATGCTGGTCCATCACCACCGCAAGGGCGAGAAGAAGGGCTTCGAGGAACCAGACCTGGCCCGGCTGCTGGACACGGCCCATCACCAGCTCGGTGACCGCGACATCGTCCTGATCTGGGACAACGCCACGATCCACAAAGACGCCGCGATGCGCGGTCTCCTTGCCGCACGACCGTGGCTGACGGCCTGGCGGCTCCCGCCCTATTGCCCGGAGTTGAACCCCGACGAGGGGGTGTGGGCCCACCTGAAGAAGAGCCTGGGCAACATCGCCGCCTGCACTACCGACCAACTCGCCGCCGTGGTCCGCACCCGACTGAAGAAGATGCAGTACCGCCCCGACCTCCTTGACGGCTTCATCGCCGAGACCGGGCTGACCCTCGCATCATGATGACACCTCGAACCGACAAGATCAGAGGCGCCTGGCACCGTTGTCGAGTTTCCGGTGCAGCTTCGCCGCCAGGAGAGCCAGGAAGTTCTTGATCTTCTGGGGTGTGTCCGCGCACTGGCG
>NZ_JBFBJY010000230.1:0-1355 GCF_040702125.1 Kitasatospora sp. NPDC085895
TGACCTGTGCAATCTGGCACAACGACCGCACCGGCCAGCCCGTCATGCGCTCGCTGACCGCCTATGACCACTAACCCTTCGCATCATTCATCTAGCGGGAGAGGAAGGAGCCGAGTTCGCCGATGGTGCTCATCAGGGGTGCGGGGAAGACGACGGTGCTGTTCTTGTCGACGGCGATCTCGACGAGGCTCTGCAGGTTGCGCAGCTGCAGGGCGAGCGGGTGGGCCATCATCGTGTCGGAGGCGTCGCCGAGTGCGGAGGCGGCCTGGGCCTCTCCCTGTGCGCTGATGATCTTTGCTTGCTCCTCCCGCTCGGCTTCGGCCTGCTTGGCCATCGCGCGTTTCATGGTGTCGGGCAGCTGGATGTCCTTGAGTTCGACCAGGGTGACGTCCACGCCCCATTCGGTCGTGGTGACGTCCAGGATCTGGCGGATGTCCAGGTTGATCCGGTAACTCGTCGCCGCACACTCCGGCCTTCAGGCCGGGGACAAGGCGATCCCCGGTCCGGAGCCGCGAAGCGGCGCAGGTCGCTGCGTTGTCGGTGAGCTGCTCTATGGTGGTGACGGCAATCGAAGGGGGTGTTCCGCGGTGCTGTCCGGCCGCCGGTATCGGCTTGAACTCGACCCCGTGCAGGCCGGGTTGTGCGAGACGTTCGGCGCTGTCTGCCGGTCGGTGTGGAACACGGCCCTGGAGCAGCGGCGGGAGTACCGGCGGCGTGGGGCGTGGATGAACTACGTGCCGCAGGCCGCCGAGCCGGCCGCGGCGAAGAGGGAGTTCCCGTGGCTGGCCGAGGCCCCGTCGCACGTGTTGCAGCAGACTCTGCGGGATCTGGACCGGGCGTGCCGGGAGCACGGCACGTTCAAGGTGCGATGGCGTTCCAAGGCGCGTTGGTCGCCGTCGTTCCGGTTCCCGGCCGGGAACCGGATCACGGTGGAGCGCCTGGGACGCACGTGGGGTCGGGCGAAGCTGCCGAAGCTCGGGTGGGTCCGCTTTCGCTGGTCCCGCCCGCTCGGCGGCGAGGTCCGGTCGGCGAGCATCACCCGGCAGGGGCGGCACTGGTTCATCTCCTTCCTGGTGGAAGACGGCAGGACGACGCCCGGGCAGCACGCCATGCCGAGCACGGCGGTGGGCGTGGACCGGGGCGTGGCCGTGGCCGCGACCACCAGCGAGGGAGTTTTCCACGACCGCCCGTACGCAACGCCGGGCGAGGCGAAGCGGCTGCGCCGACTGCAGCAGCAGCTCGCCCGGTGCCGGCGCGGCAGTAACAACTTGGTGCGCGATAGACGGGGAGTGTGGGGGGCGTCGTGGATGATCATGAGCCATGAGGTCGGAGTGGGCTCGTGGGGTGTTGTCGCA
>NZ_JBFBJY010000231.1:0-1350 GCF_040702125.1 Kitasatospora sp. NPDC085895
CTGGATCCGTCGTGGCTACGTGCGGCAGTCGGACATGAAGGTTACGCTGCCCTGGAAACAGGTGGGTGAGCCGAGCGAAACCGAGCAGACGCTCACGATGTGGCTACGCTCCCTGGAGAACGCGAAATGAAAGTAGCAGTTGCGAAATACGCAGTGGGTCAGCCCACGGGCTTCGAGGCATTCGCAGCGCGGCAGCGGCGGGTTCTGGAGGAGGCGAGCCGTGCCGGAGCGGAACTGGCCGTGTTGCCAGAATATCTGTCCCTCGAACTGGCTGCGATGTTCGAGCCTGGCATCCGCCAGGATTTCAACGCCTCGCTGGCCGCGCTGCAGGCCTTGCAGCCTGCGTGGCTGGCCCTGTACACCGACCTGGCGCGCGAGCTGCGCATGACCATTCAGGCCGGTACGTTCTTGACCCGGGTTGGACCGGATCGCTATCGCAACCGGGCGTGGTGGTTTGCGCCGGACGGCACGCGTGACTACCAGGACAAATTGCAGTTGACGGGGTTCGAGAAAGACACTGGCGTCATCGAGGGGGGCGACGAACTCAAAGTGTTCGACCTGAATGGCGTGCGTGCCGGCATCGCTGTCTGCTACGACAGTGAGTTTCCATTGCCCGTGCGAGCCCAGCGAGAGGCGGGTGCACGCCTGCTGTTGGTCCCGAGCTGTACGGACACGAGGGCAGGTGCAACCCGGGTTCGTGTGGGCTGCATGGCGCGGGCACTGGAGAACCGGATGTTCGTCGCACAGGCCGTGACGACCGGAGCTGCTGACTGGAGTCCGGCGCTGGACACGAACACTGGCGAGGCCACGATCTATGCACCCATGGATCGTGGATTCCCCGAGGATGGCATTCTCGCGACTACTTGCGGCACGCAGACATGGGCGATCGGTGATCTTGACGTTGAAGCACTCGAACGAAACCAAGAACAGGCCCAGGTTGCGGTCGATCGTGACTGGGACGGACAGATGTTGCCTGCACTGCGGAAAGCTCGACACTCGGGTCATCAGGTCGCCTAGCCGGTCTCATCTTGATAGCTTCAACTCGATGAGTCGGCTTAGATAGGTCATATCTATCTGCGCATAGATTTTTCCAGTTTGACCAGTTTTGAACTTGCCCCGATGCTGTCGATACATGCAAGAAATATTCATTGATTTGAATGTTTTGCGCTTCTTGGGAACAAACCTGTACTAGCCTGTAAGAGTGCTCGAAGAGCACAGAATTTGTGGCAAAGTTCGGCCGCATATACTATGGGGGAGTATTGTATAATGCGGCGGTGTACCCAAGTAGAGAGGTGTTCGATGCCACACAGTCCGGAAGAAAAGAAGCAAGCACTGACGCGAGATCGGAAG
>NZ_JBFBJY010000232.1:0-1338 GCF_040702125.1 Kitasatospora sp. NPDC085895
CGCGCACGACTGGACGATGGGAGCCGTGTAAGCCGAGAGGTTTACGCACGGTTCTGAGAGAGCCGGGGAGTGAAATTCTCCCCGGCTACTCGCCCAGGCTCTGGACCGCTCCCAGCCGGTGCTGCCGATGATGCCGGGCATGCCCGAACGCCGCACCCACGACTACCTGCGGCACGGCATCACCAGCCTGTTCGCCGCCTTCAACATCGCAGACGGCACTGTCATCGGCGAACTGCACCGCCGCCACCGCGCCATCGAGTTCAAGAAGTTCCTCGTCTCGATAGACAAGGCCGTACCCGCCGAGCTCGACGTCCACCTGGTGTGCGACAACTACGCCACCCACAACACCGCCGAGATCAAGACCTGGCTCGCGAAACACCCGCGCTTCCACGTCCACTTCACCCCGACCGGCTCCTCCTGGCTCAACCAGGTCGAGCGCTGGTTCGGCCTGCTGACCGACAAACTCATCCGCCGCGGCGTCCACACCTCCGTCCAGGCCCTCGAGAACGACATCAGGGCCTGGATCTCGACCTGGAACGACAACCCCCGGCCCTTCACCTGGACCAAGACCGCCGACGAGATCCTCAAATCCCTCGCCGACTACCTCACCAAGATCAAGCCAGCCACCACAAAAACAAGCGGCTAAACAAACACTGGAACTTACGGCGCGGAACACTAGCGACCTGAGTCGGAGATTCGTGAGCGTAGGCAGCGGCCTTGTCGCGGTTAACCCGGTGCTGCTGTGACAGTTGTCAAAAGGGCTCAGCTCAGCCCGAATCCACCGGGCTGTGACTGACGCGGGGACGGATGACGCAGAGAGGTGCCTGCTGAGCTGGGAGGATGGGAGTTCTCTACGCTTCCGTCCGGCCCAACCAGCAAGGCACCTCGTAAGTGAAATCCTCCCATAGCTCCGCCGCGCTCACCGCCGCGTTCGACGAGCCGAACCTGATCGCGGACGCGGGGCTGGTCCGGCTGGCCGAGCGCGTCGGGATTCCCGGCCTGGCCGGCAAGCGACTACGGATTGCGGTGCCGGCAACAGCGGCGGCGCCAACCCGGCTGCGAAAGGGATGACGCTGGTCGCGGCGATGTACGCCGGGGCCGACTCGGGCGATGACACCGGCCGGCTGCGGCACGGTGCCATGGGCCGGCTGTTCGGCGGGGTGCGCGCGCCCTCCACACTGGGCACCTTCCTGCGCGCCTTCACCCACGGGCACAACCGGCAACTTCATGCGGTGCACCGGGGCTTCCTCGCCCGCCTGGCCACCGCCACCCCGCTGCTGCCCGGTGTCGACCAGGTCGCGTTCGTGGACGTCGACCCCACCCACCGCCGCGTCTACG
>NZ_JBFBJY010000233.1:0-1337 GCF_040702125.1 Kitasatospora sp. NPDC085895
GCTCGTGCTGGGGCGGCCGGCCTCCGCCTCGACGCTGTACCGGACGCTGGACGCCATCGGGCCGGTCCAGCTCGCCAAGATCACCTCGGCGCGGGCGAAGGTCCGCGCCCGGGTGCACGACCTGCTCGACTTGCGCCCGGGCGGCTTCCCCTGGATACGCGTGGACAACCGCCCGCTGACCGACTGGACGGTCCTGGACATCGACGCCTCCTTCGTGCCCGCCCACTCCGACAAGGAAGGCGCCGAGCCGCACCGCAAGGGCTTCGGCCTGCACCCGCTGCTGGTATTCCTGGACAACACCGACGAGCACCTGGTCTGCCGCCTGCGTCCGGGCTCGGCGGGTGCGAACACCGCCGCCGATCACATCGACGTCGCCACCGAGGCCGTGCGGCAGCTGCCCGCCCGCCGCCGACGCAAGGTCCTCTTCCGCGCCGACGGGGCCGGCGCCACCAAGGAATGGCTCGCCTGGATCACCTCTGGCGGCGGAAACAAGGCCCACACCTGGGAGTACTCGGTCGGCTGGAGCCGGGACGAGGACTTCTGGACCGGCCTGGCCCAAGTCCCCGAGAAGGTGTGGACACCCGCCCTCGACGCGAAGGGCGACCCCCGCGAGGACGCGGCGCTGGTGGAGATCACCGACCTGCTCGACCTCTCGGCCTGGCCGCCCGGCCTGCGGGTCATCGTCCGGCGCGAGCCCGTCCATCCGAAGTACTCCAAGGACCTCAAGCCCTACGAGGCGGCCACCGGCTTCCGGTACACCGTGATCGCCACCAACACCGTCGGCCGGCAGCTGCAATGGCTCGACGCACGCCACCGCACGCACGCGCACGTCGAGTCCGGCATCCGCAGGTCGAAGGCCCTGACCCTGCTGCGACTGCCGTCGTTCAAGTTCGCCCTCAACCAGGCCTGGTGCACCCTGCTCGCCACGGCCATGGACCTGCTGTCCTGGCTGCAACTTCTCGCGCTCGACGGCCCCCTGGCCCGCGCCGAGCCCGCCACCGTCCGCACCGACCTGCTCGACGTCCCCGCCAAGCTCACCGAGCACGCCCGACGCCGCGAACTCAAGCTCGACCCCGCCTGGCCAGCCTCCCAGCCCGTCGTCACCACATGGAATCGCATCCAGGCCCTGCCCGACCCCGGCTGACCACCACGCCGTCGTCCCGACACACCGGGAGGAGGACACCGCAGCACCCTCGGCGAGTGGACGCCGACGCCGCCCGCGACGACACGCGGCCCACCGGCCTGACCAGCGAGCATCACACCGCAGGACGAATCATCAGGAACCGGACAGCCCAGCCGAACCCCTCATGCCGGCGCGCGCGCGTGAACGATCGAGG
>NZ_JBFBJY010000234.1:0-1337 GCF_040702125.1 Kitasatospora sp. NPDC085895
ATGAAAAAGATTTTTTTATTATTGCTAATCGTATTTTTCGGCGGCATGAATGCGGCCAGCTCCGCTAATTTTGAGGCAATTCCTCGTATAGAGCCTGTTAGTGGATCCTCTGCTTTTCTCTCTTTTACGTTTCTCCGTATTTTACCGGAGTCGCAGGAACCCAACCCATGTTATGGGCAAAGAAACTGCATGTTATCTGTGGTGATGACCTTATCGAACTCACCACGTGCCTCTGTGGCGTTGGCTGAGGCCAACAGCAGCTGCAACACGGCGGATTGCAAGACCAGCACGAGCACGGCCAAAACCATGGGGGAGCTCGCGCCGTTAGTCAGGTATTTAGGGCGCAATGGAACGAACTCGACCAGAGATATAAATCAGATTGGCAACTGGCCTCTTAAACTCTGCTTCGGTGTGGCAATTAACGGTAATTGGGGTGGCCCTTTCGGCTGCTCCCCTGAGATACCCAAGACGAACAGCTGCGATATTCTTGACACTAACGCCATCGTTGACTTTGGCACATTCAGCAGCGACGTGACGGCCCGGCAGGCTACGGGGACCATCAAGGTAAATTGTGCCAGCGAGGCTTACTTACGCGTTAAGTTTAATTCCAATGTCACCAATATGCCGTTAAGCCAGGACGGACGGATGACCGCCAGCCTGAAATTTAGAGACCTGATCGCAGGCGTGGGCGAGAATTATGTAAAAGTGCCTGGTGGCAATAGAGAAATCTATATTGACGGTGAGCTAAGAAATAACAATACCTCGCATACTGGTCAGTTTTCTATGTCTGTGGTAGCGATAGTGGAAATCATATGACAGTGACTAAATGGCCAGGCCGTATTTTTAATTTTCGCGGGCGTTATGAATGTATTACCCCGTTAGGAATACGATTATCAGTGATACGTTTCATTAGGTGCTATTACTCTTTGTCCTTCCGATGGAAGTATTTTCAGTGGAAGGTTGCGTAAAACGAATAACGGTGGATATAGAATCTACTGGGCTGTTTGTCAGGAATGGTTTCTCGTTTGGCAAACAAGGGGAAATAGGCCTACAGGAGGCTCGGACAATGAAACCAATCAATATTGTGATTGATGACGAAAACCGCTATTTTGCCGCCGGCTTGCGGTTAAGCATTGCGAAATATGCGCAGCAGTATAACAAAGTCGCGCATTTCCTGCCGCCAGGCAGCGATGAGCGGCCTGACATCGTGTTGACCTCGCAGATCCGGCGCGCCCGATGCTGGGCTGCCTATTCAAGGGCACACGTCGTCACCATTAAAGAAAGGCAGACCTTTGTCGCCAGGCGTGCAAGCCGGGTGTTGTACCGCAATGACGATC
>NZ_JBFBJY010000235.1:0-1330 GCF_040702125.1 Kitasatospora sp. NPDC085895
TGATGCCCCTATGGTTCGTCAAGCCGTTCGGGGTGCAGGCAGCGGTAGTGGCGAGGCGGACAGGCAGCGGTGGATCTCTCGGGCAACGTATCGCTTGAGACAGCGGACGACTTCTCGCTTCGTCTTGCCTTCGGCGGTGCGTCGCTGCAGGTAGGCGAGGGTGCGGTCGTCCCAGCGCAGGCGGGAGAGGACGATGCGGTAGAGAGCTGCGTTTGCCTGCCGGTTCCCGCCCCGGTTGAGACGGCGGCGTTGGCTCTTGCCGGAGGAGTGCTCGACCGGGCTGACCCCGCACAGGGCTGCGAAGGACGCCTCGTTCCTGAGCCGGTCGTGGTTGTCGCCGGCAGCGACGAGCAGGGTGGCGGCGCTGTCCGGGCCGACGCCGGTGAGTTCCAGCAGCCCGGGGTTGTGACGTTGGACGATCTTGGTGATCTTGCGGGTCAGTGCGGTCGTCTCGGCGGAGAGCTGTTTGATGCGGAGGGCGAGCAGGTGCAGCGCGTGGTGCGTCGCGCCGGCCTCGGGATCGAGTTCCGCGCAAGCGGTGAACAGTGTGGGGTTGGTCATCCCCGCCATGGCTTCGCGTAGTTGTGCCGGGGCGCTGACCAGGATGGCCTTGAGCTGGTTGATCGCCCTGGTGCGGTCGCGGACCGCGGAGTCCTTGACGACCTTGAGCACCCGCAGGTCCTCCACCGGGCCGTTCTTGGTCTTCGGTGTTCCGCAAGCCCGGCCGCCCAGGACCGCTCGTGCCGCGGCCTCAGCGTCGACCGTGTCGGTCTTGCCCGATCGGCGCCGGGCCGCACGGTCCGGCCGGTTGACCTCGATGGTCTCGATGCCCTCGGCGACGAGGTGGCGGGAGAGGCCGGCGCCGTAGGATCCAGTGCCCTCGACCCCGGCCCTGGTGACCTGGCCGAATTCTCGGGCCCAGGCCAGCAGAGCTTCGTAGCCGGCCTCGGTGGCCGGGAAGGAGCTCGAGTCGAGCACCGCACCGAGAAGACTGAGCACAACCGCGACGTGAGCGTCCTTGTGGGTGTCCACTCCGACGACGACGGATGTCGGGGAAGGCGGCTGCGGAGTATCGGCTGTTTGCGGCATGCTGAGCACGGTCATACGGAGTCCCTCGGCCAGAGCGGAGCTGATGGCCACCGTCGGGCCGGTCGGGCGGTCAGGACTGTGAAGGTGCCTGTCGCGAGGCCCCTATCGGGACACGCCCGCCGGTCCGGCGGCAGCAAGCGCCGCACGGACCGTGGCCGACAGATCAACTGAGAGACACCTTGGTCAGTCACACACCGGGTCAGGCCACGAGCCCATGCGGAGCACCATCAGTCTCACAGTC
>NZ_JBFBJY010000236.1:0-1307 GCF_040702125.1 Kitasatospora sp. NPDC085895
GTAATCGGCTGCGCGCTGTATCCGTCTGATTTCGACATTTCCAACCCGCCCGGCGCCATTATCCGCGCGGTCACTGAGATGAAAAAGCGCAACGATGCGGCGCTGAAAGCCTGGAATGAGCAGCTCAGCGCCACGCCAGGCGTTTTGCAGTTCTCCCGACAGGCGATTGTTGCACTAATCCGCGGGGCCGAAGAAAACCTGCACGTTACCCCCGGTGCGCTGCGCAGCTATATCAACGCCAATCTGATCGAGGTCGACGCTAAACCGGCGCAACAAAACACAGAGACCGTGCAACAAACTGGCGCCGAAGCGCAACAAGCGGCCTCAAATGCGGGTGAAAAAGATGAAGTGGTCGCAGAGTTCGAGACAGAACGCTGCGCATGGCTGCGGGCTGAAATACGTGCGGCGCTGGCCGGAACGACTGGTGTTATGGATGAAAGCGACGTTGCCGAGTTGACCGCGGCCGTCGGCGAAGGCATATCACACAGCTACATCGCTCGGCTGCTGGCCAAAGAGATCGAGACATGCGACCCATTCAAACAGCTGATCGCGGATGAGGTTCACCACCTTACCTGCGATGTGTTGGAAAACTGGCAGGATAAAAAGGAGCCGCGTGTCGCATTTATCGATTCCCGTGTTGAGTTTTATTTGCAGGAAGCACGCCGGGCAGCAGAGCAAAAATGTCAGGAAATGGCCGCAGCCAGCGGCGCGCAGCAGCAGGAAAACCCAGAGCCCGCGCAGGTTGACGCCTCAAATGAGGGCGTAAAAACGGAAGTCGCGCAGCAGCAACCCGGAGAGCTCCGCAGCATGGGTGGTGGCTTCTTCGACGTTTCCACATTGTTTAATGAGTCACCACTGGCCAAGGTCGACGCCGCGGGCGCCACAACCGGCGACGATGTTCGCGAATTCCTAGATTCGTCAACGGAAATGGCCGGAGTGTCAGGCGAAACGGCGGAATTGTCAGGTGAGAACGCCGATACCGCAGCGCCAGTCGAAGTACAGAACGAGGCTGCCGCGGCAATCGTCGACGCACCGCGCCGGGAAGAACCGGCAGCCCCGGCATACTTCGAGCCAGGGCGCTATCTGGATATTCCGAACGAGGTCTACCACAGCGCCAACGGCATCAGCAGCACGATGGCAAAGGACGCGCGGATCAGCCTGATGTATTACCACGGCCGCCACGTTATCAAAACCATCCAGCGCGAGCGCACCGATCCGATGACGTTCGGCTCGTTGGTTCACGCGCTGGCGCTAGAACCTGAAAAGCTGGACGAGGAATTCAGCGTTGAGCCTGTGATCCCCGAGGG
>NZ_JBFBJY010000237.1:0-1283 GCF_040702125.1 Kitasatospora sp. NPDC085895
AGGCGCCTGGCACCGTTGTCGAGTTTCCGGTGCAGCTTCGCCGCCAGGAGAGCCAGGAAGTTCTTGATCTTCTGGGGTGTGTCCGCGCACTGGCGGACCACGCTGCGCCGGGTGTGCTTGAGGACCCGCACGAACGAGACTCGGTCCGGATCGATACCGTTGCCGTCGGCCAGCGACATGATGATCCGCGTGAGGCAGTGATGCACGACCAGGTGCGCCCAGACCTCCTGCCGCACCAGATCCGGGTCCCCCGAGCGCAGAACCTCGGCCGGCCCGCGCTGGAAGGTCTTGATCTGCCGGAATGCCGACTCCGCCTCCCAGCGCTCGTGATACAAGGCCGCCAGCTCGGCGGCGGGATAGGCCTCGAGGTCGGTCAGATCGGTCAGCAGCCGGATCACCTCGCCGCCGTCGACCTGGTACTCGATCACCCGCACGGTCACTCCGCCCGGATGCGAGGCCCTTTGACCGGCCAGACTCATCCGCCCCAGATAGCTCCCGTCCGGCAGCCGCTCAAGCACACGGGCCGCGACGCAGGAACGGGCCCGGATCAGCAGGTGCGCCCCGGCTCCGGTGTAGGCCTTCCACAGTGCCACCCCGGGAAAGCCGCGGTCCATGATGGCCAGCATCCCGGCGGCCGAGCCGGCCATGCTGATCGCCAGTTCCGGCTCGCCGCCACTGAAGCCGCCCACCGCCGCGTCGATCTGCGCGTGGGTGCCACACTCGGTCAGCGTCACCACCCTCACCTGCGGGAACCCTGCCGGCTGCCCGTTCTTGGTCGGACCGCCGAACGCGGCCCGGTTCGCCCTCGTGTCCGGCGCGTCCAGCACGAACCCGTCCACCGCGGCCAGACGTATCCCCCGGTAGAAGGAGCCCTTCAGGCCGACCGGGGCGAGCGGGCCGGCCAGCTCGCGGAACAAGGTCTCCAAAACCAGCGGCCCCAGACGTCTGCGTGCCCGAGTGAACGAGGACTTGTTCGGGACGTTGGCGCTCAACTCGCCGATGCCGCTGACCAATTGCTCGGCAACATCGTCGTAGGAGTCCTGTTGGAACAGTGCCAGACCAAGCGTGTAGTAGACCATGAACCCGGCCGGCAGAGCGCCGGGCTTCTTGTCGCAGACCCCGCACCTGCCCAGCACCGCCGCGACCAGTTCCGGCGTCACCCACCGCGTCACCACACCCAACCGAACCTGCTCGGACAACCCCACCCATGGATGCATGCCAGGCCCAACGACCGCGCTATCCCGATGTCACGAACTGCTTGATAGCTTCAAGCAACGGCATTG
>NZ_JBFBJY010000238.1:0-1279 GCF_040702125.1 Kitasatospora sp. NPDC085895
CCGGGGTGATCGTCCAACGACGGCGTTGCGGGGGCGGTGAGTTGACCCAGACCGACAGGGATGGGAGATGATGAGCGCGCAGGCACGGCTTTCCGCTGTGGTGATCAGGGACTCGACACCTCATGATCACCCGGAGGCCGTGCCTGCCTCCGTCTCACAGCAGAACATCTGCCGCATAACACATCGAAGCACCCGATCACTCACCAACCGGGCGCACCGCGAGAACGACTCGGCCCTGGTGGCACACCCGCTCGAACACCAGGATCCCGGCGAGGGTGGCTCCGCTCTCCACGCTCATCTGATCTCCCGTTAGGAAGCATTCGTCCGGCACAGGACGATCGCCGCGCAGGGCTTGTCCGCCGGCCGGTACGGAACTCGTGTCCGGAGTGGCTGCCCGATCAGCCGGGCCGTGCAGGCGGCGGGTACGGCTGCTATCCGGCCAGAGGCGCATCCACCGTGCAGGGCGCTGTCGGCGGCGTCGGTGTCGGGACGACCGCAAGGCTGCGGACCGGGACGGCCGCGGTGGTATGGGCGAGGGCGTGGAAGGAGCGCTCCTCCTCGGCCGCCGACCGCGACTCGGCCGTGGTCTGCCAGCCGCAGGAGCACGTGGCCGTCCACCCCGCCCGGCCGGTGCAGTCGGCCTCCCGGAACGCGCCCTGAGAAGCGGTGCGGTGTTCGCACACACTCCCGTCCTGGTGCACGACATCCACCCGCAGAATCCGACGAACCATGACCTGCAACCTCCGAACGAACAACGGTGATCCGGCGACCGGCCGGCCACAGACCCGGCCAGCCGAGAACCGATACGAACCCGGACGCCCCTGCCCGGCCAGCAGTTGGCCGGACAAGAGCGGCGTACGCCGCCGGGGGCTCGAACCCCGGACCCGCTGATTAAAAGTCAGCTGCTCTGCCAACTGAGCTAGCGGCGCCCCTACACCGGTCACAGATGACCAACCAGCGCGAAAGGTTTCACAGAAATACTCAAATACGAAACACGGAAAGAAGTTGAGTAATACGTACTCACAAATGAGAGCTGCAGATCCTCGGCGCTCAGGCTCATCCCGCCGCTGCTTCGCGCCGCCACAACGAGGCAGCCAGGCACTACCAGACGCCGGCCCGGGCAGCAGAGGCTCTGACACGGTTCGATACTGTGGGCGCAGCGGTGTCGAGTGGAAGGGGGCCCAGGCCTCGATCGTTCACGCGCGCGCGCCGGCATGAGGGGTTCGGCTGGGCTGTCCGGTTCCTGATGATTCGTCCTGCGGTGTGATGCTCGCTGGTC
>NZ_JBFBJY010000239.1:0-1278 GCF_040702125.1 Kitasatospora sp. NPDC085895
CCCTGCTCGGCGGCACCAGCCGCTGACCACAACCCAGCAATCCCACCACACACCACCGCGCCGGCCGGCCACAACGGCCGGCGCGGCCATACAAGTAAGGAATCAGACTTGTCAGTCATCCGCGGCCTACGCCCGACGCTCATCGGTGTCACGGCGATGGCGACCGTGTGCTGTGTGTCGGCAGGAATGGCGGTCGCGTCGATGCTGCCGTCGCCGAGCGCTTCGCCATCGGAGTCGATCACCCTGTCGGGGACCGTGAAGGACGCCCGCGCAGAAAGGGTGTCCGGCGAGGTGATCACCCCTCCCGCCTCGATGCCGGCGGTGAACGGCGCACGCATCGAGGTGAACGGCACCCTCGTGGGCCGCACCGACCGTGCGGGCGCGTTCAAGTTCGACTACCCGGACCCGACCGGTAAGCCCGTGACGATCACGGTGACCGCTCCGGGATTCGGCGCCTACCAGCTGACCGGCGTGACGCCGGAGCACACCGGTGACTCGCTGACCGTGCAGCTGACGGGCAAGGCGCAGTCGGGCAGCGACCAGGCCGCACCCGCGCCGGACCCGCTCAACCGGGCCCCCGCGGTCACGGCGCAGGCGACGGCAGGCAGCTGCGGCGGCTACTCGTCCGACTCGACCCCGCCCTCTACCATCCGGGTACTGCAGTACTCACAGCACACCAGCGCGGGGGCACCGGTAGCGGGCACGCAGATCGGCGTGGTCAGTGTGCCGTTCCAGTCGTACGTCCAGGATGTGCTGGCCAATGAGTGGATACCCTCCTGGCAGCCTGACGCGCTGAAGGCAGGCGCGATGGCGGCGAAGACCTACGCGTGGTACCAGGTCAACCACTGGCGCGGCGGATCCTACGGCGGCACCTGCTACAACGTCGACGACTCCATTAACTACCAGCGCTATATCCCCGGCTCGTCCACCGCCGCCACCAACGCCGCTGTTGCGGCGACCTGGAACACGGTGATGACACGGGACGGCTCGGTCTTCCAGGCCTCGTATCAGGCCACGCTCACCAACAATCCGTCCGAGGCCTGCGGCTCTGGCCTGTCCCGCTATCCGGACACGCTCAGCCAGTGGGGGTCGCAGAACTGCGCCCTTGCCGGTAACTCCTGGCAGTCGATACTGAGCCACTACTACCCCGGCGTATCGTTCAGCGGGGCTTCAGCTCTCGGCACGGTGTCGTTTGATGCTGCCGGTGGTCACGTCGGGTTTGTGGACACCAATGGCAATGTGGCCAATGACTGGGCGACGAGCACGGGTTGGGCGGGT
>NZ_JBFBJY010000240.1:0-1270 GCF_040702125.1 Kitasatospora sp. NPDC085895
CCGACAGATCAACTGAGAGACACCTTGGTCAGTCACACACCGGGTCAGGCCACGAGCCCATGCGGAGCACCATCAGTCTCACAGTCCCACACCAGCACGATGTCCGAGCCGAGCTGGTGGTGGGCGTCGTCCAGCAGGGCGGCGAAGTCCGGCTCGGTGAAGCCCTTCTTCTCGCCCTTGCGGCCGTGGTGGGCCAGCAGCCGGTAGATCAGGCGGGTGCGCTCGTCCGGGCGGCAGCACACCAGCCCTGCCAGACACACCCGTCCCGAGCCCTTGCCGCAGACCCGCACCACCGGGCAGTGGCCTCGCTTGGACCAGGTACGCGCCTTGGGCGGCCGCAGCGACTGCCCGCACTCGTCGGCGAAGACGAGCCAGGCGTTCTGGTCCCTCACCGTCGTTCCACGCGTGGCCAGGTCTCCTTCACCCAGGTGGACACCGCCCGCTCGTCGCGCTCAACAGCCCGGTGCACCGGCGTCTGCACCGTCCAACCCATCTGGTGCAGGATCTGCCACATTTGCGCCGGGCTGAAGCGGACATGGAACCGGCGGGCGACCAGCACCACGATCCTGGCCAGGGTCCAGCGCTGGTCCTCCACCCAGCCGTGCGCGGCCGGCCCCTGCTCCAGGGCTTCCTCCAGCCAGGCCCGCCACTCGGGCTTCATCCGCGAGGTCCGACCACTGGGCCCCTTGGACGCCAGCGCATCGGTACCGCCCTCGCGCCACCGCGCCTGCCACGCGTAGGCCGACTTGCGCGACACCCGCAACCGCTTGGCCACCTGCGGCGGCCGCACCCCCTGCTCGAACATCTCGGCAGCCTCCAGGCGCACCCGCTCCCGCCGGGCCCGCTCCCGCGCGCTCAGACCACCGCCATCGGGATACCGCATACCACCGGCCTACACCCCACTGACCATCTTGTCACCCCGAAAGCAAAAGATCAGATGCGTCGGCTTCCATCACGTACTGCTCGGGCCCGTCCGCACCGGGGTGGTGCACCTCGAAGCGGACCAGGTCCAGCGCCGTGTCCTCGAGGCCGGCTACCTCGGCGGCGAGTGCCTCGATCTCCACCGGGCTGCCGTCCAGGTCCGGGTGCTCGTGCACCACGATCCGCACCAAGTTGCTGCTGCTCTCGGCCACCTTGCCCGACAGATCGGAGAATCGCACCACCCGCTGCCCCACCCCAGCCTCACCAATTCACCGTGGTGACCAGGCTTAGTGACGGAGCATGAGATAGGCGTAGGAGGGTGCCTCGACCTGTGATGATTCAGCTTCTC
>NZ_JBFBJY010000241.1:0-1200 GCF_040702125.1 Kitasatospora sp. NPDC085895
GGACCGTGGCCGACAGATCAACTGAGAGACACCTTGGTCAGTCACACACCGGGTCAGGCCACGAGCCCATGCGGAGCACCATCAGTCTCACAGTCACACACCCTCAACGCCACAACCCGCCAACAGACACGCCCAACCACGATCAACCTGACCAAGCCCTACTAGTGCCGCATCAGACAACGGTTGCCTCGTTGTGACGCGCCGTCCGGGTACAGGCCCGGGCGGCGCGCGTGGGCCATGCTGTGCTGGTGGCTGAACGGGTGCGGGTGCGGGTGCGGGAGATCGACGACGATGAGGGGCAGAGGTTACTGCGGATCATCCGCCGGGGCACCGGGTCCGTGGTGACCTGGCGGCGCGCGCAGATGGTGCTGCTGTCCGCGCAGGGCATGCCCGTCGACAAGATCGCTACAGTGACGTTCACCAGCCCAGACCACGTCCGCGACGTCCTGCACAACTTCAATGCCGACGGCTTCGACTCGCTCTACCCGAAGTACAAGGGTGGGCGCCCCAGGACTTTCGCGCTGCCCGAGCGGCGCGAGATCAAGAAGATCGCCAAGTCCAGGCCGGCCGAGCACGGCCTGCCCTTCTCGACCTGGAGCCTGGTCAAGCTGGCCGACTTCCTGGTCGCCGAGGGGGTGGTCGACGACATCAGCCACGAGGGCGTTCGGGTCCTGCTCCGCGAGGAGGGCGTCTCCTTTCAACGCGTGAAGACGTGGAAGTCCTCGAACGACCCCGACTACGCGGCCAAGAAGGCTCGGGTCGAGCACCTCTACGCGATCGCCGACGCCGAGGTCATCCCAGAGGAAGGCGAGCCCGAAGTCATCTTCTGCATGGACGAGTTCGGCCCGCTCAACCTCCAGCCCCACCCCGGACGCCAGTGGGCAGAGCGCGGTGGCAAGCACAAGGACCCCGACCGCGAGCCACGGCCCCGCCGCCGTGCGACCTACACCCGCCCGGCGTCCGGCATCTGTTCGCCGCCTACGACCTGGGCAAGGACCAGCTCTACGGGCACATCAAGAAGACCAAGAACCGCTCCAAGTTCCTGGAGTTCTGTCGCTACCTGCGCGCCCTGCACCCCGTCGGGAAGCGCATCGCGATCGTGTGCGACTGTGAGACTGATGGTGCTCCGCATGGGCTCGTGGCCTGACCCGGTGTGTGACTGACCAAGGTGTCTCTCAGTTGATCTGTCGGCCACGGTCC
>NZ_JBFBJY010000242.1:0-1192 GCF_040702125.1 Kitasatospora sp. NPDC085895
GTCAGCACCCATGACCGGCAGCCGACACGACGCGTCGCGCCCAAGGTCATCACCCTGCGACCGGCAATAGTTCACTGACTCAAGCAACGGCATTGTGTGCCCGGTGGGAAGTGGCAGACCGTGATCTCCAGGCCGCTTTCCAGGGCGAAGGCGGCCAGGTGCTTCTTCCAGGTCCAGCGGCGGGGATCGTTGGAGCCGCCGGCGTCGGCGGTGATCAGCAGCCGGGTGGCGTTCGGGTGGTGCACCTGTCCGCGGTTGCGCCACCAGCGGCGTATGGACTCGACCGCGAACTCGGCGGTGTCGTGGTCGGTCCCGACATTGACCCAACCGGTGTTGGTGGCGATGTCGTAGATCCCGTAGGGGATGGCGACGGGCTGGTCGCTGGTGGTGAAGGTGTGGCAGTCGACCTTGATCGGGTCCTTGCCCGGCCGCCAGGTGCGGCCGGGCCGGTCGCGGTTGCCGAGCCATTCCTTGGCCTTGGTGTCGACGCTGATCACCGGCTGCCGGTCGTCGAGGAAGGCGGCGGCGGTGGCATTCAGGTGGGCGAACTGGGCGTCGCGGTCCGGATGTCCGGCGCCCTCGGTGGTCTTGACGGTGCCCTGCAGGCTGTAGCCCAGGCCGCGCAGCAGACGCCCGACGGTCGCGGCACTGACCGGGTGGCCCTGTGACGTGAGGGTCGAGGCCAAGGACCGCAGCGACAAGGTGGTCCACCGCAGCGGCGAGACGGGATCACCCCGGGTGTGCGGCTCGATCAGCGCCTCGAGCGCCGCCGACAGGCCGGGGTCGGTGACCGTCAACGGCTTGCGGCCGGCTCCCGCAGCCCGGACCCTCCGCGTCGGCACCGGGTCCCCGGCCAGCTCGGTCACGCCACGCGAGACGGTGGAAGCACTGGTCCCGGAGGCGGCGGCTACCAGAGCGATCCCGCCGTGGCCGATCGCCACAGCTTCGCTGGCCAGGTAGAGCCGACGGCGCCGCTCGTCGAGATGCGGCAGGATCCGATCGAACTTGGCCCGTAACGCGGTGACGGGCGGACGCACAGGCATGGTCCACCCTCCCACCAACTCCACAAGAGCAAGCAGTAATTGAAATACAAGCCCCCGGCCGCACCGAGAACTGCCAGATCGGGGTCTTCGCCGCCTATGCCACTTCCCGCGGCCGTGCCCTGGTGGACCGGGAGCTGTACTTGCCCAAG
>NZ_JBFBJY010000243.1:0-1158 GCF_040702125.1 Kitasatospora sp. NPDC085895
GTAAATATAGAGAATATAACAATTAATGGTGGTGGTGCTGGCAGCGGGGCTGGAACCGCTGTTGAGCTTCTCAACGCTGCTATTGTTGGCAATATAACATCAATCTCTTTCTCTGGAACTGCATTAATTGTTAGGCCGACTGGAAAGGTTCCGAGAATGGCTAACCTTTCAAACAATACCGATTCCACGGTTCCTATAGCAATTATTAGCGCTACTAATTCATGTTGTTGCGGTTGGATAATCCGAAACTTTAACGGTCCTGGTCAACCAACAGTTTTCCAGGAGGCTGGAACTACTGTGGTATCAACATGGGTCGGTTGCGAGAACTCAATTCCGATTGCTCAGGGGGGAGCCACTCTCAATGCCGCAACAAACATGAACAGATTCTATTAACAAAATAGGTATCGAAAATTCTATGCTTTCGATATCTATCTGGGACAGATTTGGGACATGGATGTTTTCGCATCTGTTGATATGGTTTTCCATCTTTTTGCATCTTGGGACGTGTGAGCGCGGTTTGATGCGGTAAGTTGCTGTGTTAGATGGTGATTCTAGGAACTTCTAAGCCGTAGGTCATAGGTTCGAATCCTATAGGGCGTGCCATTACTTCCTTGATTTTCTTCCCCCCGACTTGTTCCCGCAAAAATTCGACTGCGTAATCCATACTCTCGTTGGCTCGCCATTGAGCGCCATGCTATGTTCGTTCGCTAACTTTTAGTCAGTGGCAGAGAGCAACATGCAAAGCTTATTCGTTTACGGCACCCTGGGGCCGGGCAGACCCAACGCGCACATTATGGAAGCCATCGGCGGCAGCTGGGAAGAAGGCAGCGTCGGCGGATCGCTGCTTAACGAAGGCTGGGGCGCCGAGATGGGCTACCCAGGCATCGTGTTGGATAACAGCGGCAATCGGGTGAACGGTTTTCTGTTCCGTTCAGCTAATCTCGTCAATCACTGGCCGACTCTCGATGCGTTCGAAGGTGAGGGGTATGAACGGGTGGCGGTCAGCGTCTCCACCGCCGGCGGCGAAACCGTCGATTCGTTTATCTACATGTTGAAGAAATGAGATGAAGCCGCCTCGCCGAGTGAGTGCGAGGCGCTTGACCCGCCGGCAATTGAACTTTCGTTTATTTTGCCGCGCTACAATAGGCGAAAATTTCC
>NZ_JBFBJY010000244.1:0-1155 GCF_040702125.1 Kitasatospora sp. NPDC085895
ATGACGGTAAATTTTGTCAAGCGTGCCGCCTTCTGCATCGAATTGCTTAATGAACGCGTTCAGCCTACCAGTTTGAATACTGCTCTCGCGAGCCTGGCGCACTGCCTGTGAAACGGTGAAAAGATTCCGTAGCTGTTTGGCAGTTCGTGCTCCAAGCTCCCGCTCAACCATCGGCAGCGTTCCGGAAGATTTCATCCCCTGATACCAGTCAACAAAACCCGGCAGATGGAACTCGTTTTCCTTGCGGCTGCCTTGGCTGAAAGCATCGCGCAACGATGTGGCCACAACTTCCCGTCGGATACGTGGTGAAGGGATATCCTGCTGCAGCGCCCGAAAGCCTTTCGCGTCACCCTTTGACAGGTTTCGGATCGCCAACGATGCTTTTGTGCCGATATCGCCGCGCAGATCTTTGCCAAGCAGCCCAGTTAGCGCATCTTCCATCGTGGTGCGAACCCCGATCAGCTTCTTGGCAGCTTGCCATTTGTCACCCATGCCCGCAGCGACGACCGCCTGTTCCTGATCCGCTGTCAGGTTAGCGTAAAGTTGTTTCAGCGCCCCAGTCTCTTCGTCGCGGAATGGTCCCGAGTTCTTACCGATCGCCTGTCCGATCTGCTTGCGGATGTTGTCCAACCTCGCATAAGTCGGCGCAGTAGCTTCAGAGCCAACAGGGGCAACGGAGTTATAGACCCGCTTTTCCATCGCTGATAGATGTTCAGCACCGCCCAATTCGTCCGCTTTGCCGTCAAGATAGCGAATGATGTTATTGGCTTCGACAGTCTGCCCCTTGGGGATAGCAGCGGAGATCTGGTTATAGAGCTGGTCAGATTTGTTCTGAACAGTGGCAATGCCGCGCTGGAACGAAGACAAAAACTTATCATTCATCGCAGCTTTATCCGGCAGCGCTCCGGCAGCGTCAGTAAGATCCGTGGCCTGTTTAGCGATCTTGGTGAGAGCCTGGTTTTCCTGCGCCGCCAGCTGCGAACCAGGAACTGATTTCAGCGCTTGTTCGAAATCGCGATAGGCCTGATTGCCGGATACGTGCGACAGCAACAAATCGTCCTCCCTCAGCCCTAACTGCTTGGCAGCGTCGATAACATCCTGTCGTGGTGCAACATCGCGCGCGGCGTCAGCCATACGCGATGCGGTTTCTCTGTC
>NZ_JBFBJY010000245.1:0-1151 GCF_040702125.1 Kitasatospora sp. NPDC085895
GGTACTACAGCGGTTGATCGTGTCTCTGGGGGTAGGTGGCTCGTTGCGCATGCCGTGGAGACGTTGCGTGATGTCGAGTTGTGGTCGGTGTGGTTCGAGGACTTCTTTGCCCGGCTCGCGGGGTTGTTCGGGCGGGTGGAGCCGCGGTTGACCGCGCGGGCGTATCTGCGGGCGCTGCTGGGGCCGGTGGAGCGCAAGAACGGTTGGCAGATCGCCGCTTACCTGGGTGATCGGACGCCGGATCGGGTTCAGGTGTTCCTGCGGCGGATGGCCTGGAGTGCGGACGAGCTGCGGGACCGGGTGCGGGCGTTCGTGGTCGAGTACCTGGGCGATCCGCAGGCGGTGCTGGTGCTGGACGAGACCGCTGTGCTGAAGAAGGGCCGGATGTCGGTCGGGGTCGCGCCGCAGTACGCGGGGATCACCGGGCAGGTGGAGAACTGCCAGGTCGCGGTGTTCGCCGCGTATGTCACCCCGCGTGGTCGGGCCCTGGTCGACCGGGAGATCTACCTCGGGAAGACCTGGGCCGGTGACGCTGAACGCTGCCGGCGGGCCGGTGTGCCGGCCGTCCGCCGCAAGGCGGTGGTGACCAAGCCGGAGTTGGGCCGGCGGATGGTGGAGCGGGCCCGGCGGGCGGGGACACCGTTCGCGTGGGTGGCCGCCGACAGCCTCTACGGGCAGGACCGCAAGCTGCGGGCCGCTCTCGAGCGGCGCCGCAAGGGCTATGTGCTGGCCGTCCCGTGCGACGAGACGGCGGCCACCGATATCGGAGAAACGCGCGTCGATGACCTTGCCGCCCGGGTCCCGCTGGTCTTCGAGCGGCGATCGTGCGGGAAGGGTGCCAAGGGCGAGCGGTACTACGACTGGGCCGTCACGGAGGTGGCCTGGCCGTCCGAGGCCGGCCCCGCCCGGGCCGGCTGGAGACATCTGCTGCTGGTCCGCCGCTCGATCGCCGATCCCACGAAACTGGCCTACTTCGCCGTCCACGCCCCGGCCGGCACCACCCTGACCGTCTTGGTGCGGGTCGCCGGCCTGCGGTGGGCGATCGAGGACCTCTTCGAGACCGCGAAGACCGACTGCGGCCTCGACCAGTACGAGGTCCGCACCTGGGACGCCTGGCACCGGCACACCACCCTGGCCATGGCAGCCCTGGC
>NZ_JBFBJY010000246.1:0-1121 GCF_040702125.1 Kitasatospora sp. NPDC085895
GTTGAGCACACGCGGCTCCTGATGGTGAAAGCCACCGAATCGGGACAGGTCGCCGGTCTGATGACCAGCCTGGACATCAATGCGCCGCAACTTGATGTGGTTATCGACCGTACGCAGGCGAAAAGTCAGGGTGTCAGCCTGGCGGATGTGTTCGAGTCGCTTCAAATTTACCTCGGCTCGCTTTACATCAACGACTTCAACCGATTTGGCCGCACTTACAAGGTGACCGCCCAGGCCGATGCCGACCATCGCATGCAGGCGGAAGCCATCGGCCGACTGCAGGTGCGCAACGCGGCCGGTGACATGCTGCCGCTGTCTTCCTTTGTTACCGTGACGCCCGGCTCCGGCCCGGATCGCATCATCCGTTACAACGGCTACCCATCGGCTGATATCTCGGGCGGCGCGGCGATAGGTGTCAGTTCCGGTCAAGCGGTGGCCTTGATGGAGCAACTGGCAAAAGAGACGCTGCCGGAAGGCATGACCGTCGAATGGACCGATCTCACCTATCAGCAAAAGCTCGCGGGCAACGCGGCGCTGTTCATTTTCCCACTGTGCGTACTGCTCGCTTATCTCATTCTGGCCACGCAATACAACAGCTGGCTGCTGCCTTTGGCCGTACTGCTGATCGTGCCGATGTGTCTGTTGAGCGCCATGATTGGCGTCTGGCTGTTGGGGGGCGACAACAACGTTTTCGTGCAAATAGGCCTCATTGTGCTGGTCGGTTTGGCCGCTAAAAACGCCATCCTGATCGTCGAGTTTGCCCGCGGTCTGGAGGATGAAGGTGCTAACACGCTCGAGGCTGTGATTAAGGCTTGCCGGCTGCGGTTAAGACCGATCGTGATGACTTCGATCGCGTTTATTGCCGGCGTCATTCCGTTGATCTTCGCCAGCGGCGCGGGTGCGGAAATGCGCCATGCCATGGGGGTTGCGGTATTCGCCGGCATGCTGGGCGTGACCTTGTTCGGCCTGTTCCTGACACCGGTGTTTTATGTGGTGATTCGCGGCCTGACGGCGCGATTCGAGCAATACCGTACCAAAGGCAAAGCCAGCGTAAGGAGCGAGTCTGATGAGAAATCTTCGTAGAACCTTTTTATTGCCGCTGAGTGCGATCGCCTTGTTAG
>NZ_JBFBJY010000247.1:0-1120 GCF_040702125.1 Kitasatospora sp. NPDC085895
CCGAGGAGCACGACATGCTCCGTGACGCGGTGCGGTCGCTGGCCGAGGCGAAGATCGCCCCGTTCGCGGCCGAGGTCGACGAGCAGGGCCGTTTCCCGAGCGAGGCGCTGGAGGCGCTGCAGGGCAACGACCTGCACGCGGTGCACGTGCCCGAGGAGTACGGCGGCGCCGGCGCGGACGCGCTGGCCACCGTGATCGTGATCGAGGAGGTCGCCCGGGTGTGCGCCTCCTCCTCGCTGATCCCCGCGGTCAACAAGCTCGGCTCGCTGCCCGTCCAGCTGTCCGGCTCCGAGGAGCTGAAGGCCAAGTACCTCGGTGCGCTGGCCCGCGGCGAGGGCATGTTCTCCTACTGCCTGTCCGAGCCGGAGGCCGGCTCCGACGCGGCCGGCATGAAGACCCGCGCGGTGCGCGACGGCGACTTCTGGGTCCTCAACGGCGTCAAGCGGTGGATCACCAACGCCGGCGTCTCCGAGTTCTACACCGTCATGGCCGTCACCGACCCGGAGAAGCGCTCCAAGGGCATCTCCGCGTTCGTGGTCGAGAAGGGCGACGAGGGCGTCTCCTTCGGCGCCCCGGAGAAGAAGCTCGGCATCAAGGGCTCGCCGACCCGCGAGGTCTACTTCGACAACGTGCGGATCCCCGCCGACCGGATGATCGGCGCCGAGGGCACCGGCTTCGCCACCGCGATGAAGACCCTCGACCACACCCGGGTCACCATCGCCGCCCAGGCGATCGGCATCGCCCAGGGCGCCCTGGACTACGCCAAGGGCTACGTCCAGGAGCGCAAGCAGTTCGGCAAGGCCATCGCCGAGTTCCAGGGCGTGCAGTTCATGCTCGCCGACATGGCGATGAAGCTGGAGGCCGCCCGCCAGCTCACCTACGCCGCCGCCGCGAAGTCCCAGCGCACGGACGGCGACCTGACGTTCTTCGGCGCCGCCGCCAAGTGCTTCGCCTCCGACGTCGCGATGGAGATCACCACCGACGCCGTCCAGCTCCTCGGCGGCTACGGCTACACCCGCGACTACCCGGTCGAGCGGATGATGCGCGACGCCAAGATCACCCAGATCTACGAGGGCACCAACCAGGTCCAGCGCATCGTCATGGCCCGCAACCTCCCGTA
>NZ_JBFBJY010000248.1:0-1110 GCF_040702125.1 Kitasatospora sp. NPDC085895
TTAGCTTCGCCGCTCAGACCCAGATTGCGCAGGTCGTAAGCCAGTACGTTGTAGCCTGCATCGTGCAGAATTTTATAGTCCGGCAGGAAGCTGAAAGCAAAATCGTTACCGCCTGCAGCGCCGATGGAACGCCACGGCTCGCGGTCGGCAGGCAGGCCAGTCCGGCTGCACCACACAGGGTGGTTACAGATGATGACCTTGTCGGAACCTACGCAAGGGATGAACCACGCTTCCAGCGGCACGCCGTCCAACGCTGGGAAAAAGACGTCTTCATACTGCAAACCGAAGTCAGTGGGTTTGCCGATGACCGGAGAACGGATAGGTTTACTGAAAATAGCAACCATGCTTTCAACGATGGCATCGGCTTCTTCACGGCTTGGCGTAGACGTTGTCTGTGTCATGATATTGTGCTCCATTTATAATATATTGGTTAAAGTGCATATTAGTTAATCAATAGTTCGCAGATGCGCTGTATTGCTTAGCTGAGATGGATACTAGTAAGGATATTGTTTGCGATAAATAGCAAAAATATAAACGTATTGTTTCACTAAACAACAACAATAGGGGGCGATGAGAAAAAGACAGAAGCAGCAATCAGACAGAGGCTGACCTCAGCGATAATAAAAAAAATCACTTACACCAATAACAAGTCACAAGTCACAAGTCACAAGTCACAAGTCACAAGTCACAAGTCACAAGTCATTATTAATAACGCCAAAAATTCCATGACGTAAAAACCCACATAAAATGCCGACAACGTTTCAATTTGATAAGTCAGCGGCTCATTTGAAATCACGGTGAATATATCGATAGGGTTATGTTCACTCTGGTGGCTTGTCAGAAGAAAAAGTGCCGCGGCTGTTCAAGCGCAGACTCGTCGCAATGCCGCATCGTCGAGTACCAATTTTGACATTTTTGCACTGGTGCTTAATCACGTAAGGCTCATTGCCAGAGCAAACGACGACAGGATAAACCTGCTGATTAAAAAATGCGCCTCTTCTCCATGCCCCCTGACTTTCTAAAGCACTGTATTTTAATACCGTCATTGTGTTCGTGGCGCAAAGCGGCATCCATCGCCAAAAGTCGCCATACGCTGCTGTCCTCTGCGTA
>NZ_JBFBJY010000249.1:0-1103 GCF_040702125.1 Kitasatospora sp. NPDC085895
GGATCCACTGACCATCGGCGTTTTTCGATTTGTAAACGACAAGGGCCGCCTCGCGCCCATCAGGGATCAGCCCGTCTTTAGCACAAGATGACAGGGCGTTAATCACGCTCTGGCGGTCGGCGCCATACAGGTCTTTGTTATTGGCCAGCGCCACGGCGGCGGCGCTGGTAAATTTTTCAAAGCTGACGTGGCTCGGCAAAATCTCCTTTGCCGGTGCCAGCTGTTCTGCCAGGTCTTTCTGGATCAGTGCAAGTTGGTTGCTCATTGGTATGCTCCTTAGGCTACGCGCAGCGCTTCCATGCGGCGCTGGTCAAAGTCGTTAATGTCGTCCACGATTTCTTCGGTGATCGGTTCTGGCCACACGCCGGTATCCTGTGCCTGTTTGATATCCCGCAGGGTTTTGCGGTACTCAAGGCGGCCGAGTTCGAGCAAGTCAGCGGAGGCCTCCACGATGGCGACCCAGTGGTAGTGCTCATCCTTGTTGACGAAAATCCAGAAGAACTGATCCAGCGCCGCAACATCGCAATACATGCCCGCGCTCAGGTGGTAATCGCGCTCGATGATTTCACGGTGCAGGCGGGCGCGCAGGGCGCTTTGCTTGACGTTACCCATGCTGACGGTTTTCAGGTCAAAGCCGGTACGCAGTCCGCCGGCCTCAATCTCAAGATCGGGACGTACGCGCAGTTCGAGGCCGGTTTCTTCATCGATGCCGAAATAGCTCACCTCAACCGCGCGTTGTGGGTGCTGCAACAACTGTCCGGCCGATGGGTGGGTGAACAGGGCGCGCTGAATTGCCTTGGCGTGTTTCATCTGCGCCTGCGTGATCGGCTGGCGCTGGTCGTTGCTATTTTTCCAGGCGCTGATCACTTCGTCGGCGAATACCGCAGTTGGCAAAATCGTTTTGATACGCGCGGCCATATCCTCTTTGCTGCCGCTGACCGGCAACGGCGCCGGAATCGCGCGCTCTTTCTCGACAAACTCCGGATCGATGGTCGCCAACTGTTCCAGCAGTGCGTCGCGGCTGCCGGTGGTTTTCAACGGCGCCGGCAGGGTGGCGTTGTACTCTTTGATGCAGGCTTTCATCGCCGTGGCGGTGATTTTTG
>NZ_JBFBJY010000250.1:0-1102 GCF_040702125.1 Kitasatospora sp. NPDC085895
GGAGAGGGGCAGGCAGCTGCCGCCGCGGCGGTGGGCGACGATTTCGGCGGCGACGGAGACGGCGGTCTCCTCGGGGGTGCGGGCGCCGAGGTCGAGGCCGATGGGGGAGCGGAGGCGGGCGATCTCCGCCTCGGTGAGGCCGGTCTCGCGCAGGCGGGTGTTGCGGTCGTGGTGGGTGCGGCGTGATCCCATGGCGCCGATGTAGCCGACGGGCAGGCGCAGGGCGCGCTCCAGCAGGGGGATGTCGAACTTGGCGTCGTGGGTGAGGACGCACAGGACGGTGCGGCCGTCGATGCGGTGGTGCTGGGTGTCGAGGTAGCGGTGCGGCCAGTCGACGACGATCTCGTCGGCGTCGGGGAAGCGGCGGTGGGTGGCGAAGACGGGGCGGGCGTCGCAGACGGTGACGTGGTAGCCGAGGAACTTGCCGATGCGGACGACGGCGGCGGCGAAGTCGATGGCGCCGAAGACGATCATGCGGGGGGCGGGGACGTGGGACTCGACGAAGACGGTGACGGTGCCCTGGTCGGTGGGGTCGCAGGGGCGGCCGTCGAGGGCGAGGACGACGGTGCCGGTGCGGCCGGCGTCGAGCATGGCGCGGGCCTCGGCGACGATCGAGTGCTCCAGCGACAGCGTGGTCGGCCCGGGCGTGGCGGCGGCCGCGGAGGACACCGGGGAGAGGCCGCCGTGGTGGGCGTCGGCGGTGACGGCGAGGGCGGCGCCGAGCAGGGCGTCGGGGCCGGAGACGATCCGGGCGAGGGCGACGGGGGTGCCGGAGGCGATGTACGCGATGCCGGTGTCGATCGCGTGGTCGGTGCCGGGCACCACCGGCTGGACGAGGACGTCGAGGATGCCGCCGCAGGTGAGGCCGACGGCGAAGGCGTCCTCGTCGCTGTAGCCGAAGCGTTCCAGGACGGGTTCGCCGGTGCGGATCGCCTGCTGGCAGAGGTCGTAGACGGCGCTCTCGATGCAGCCGCCGGAGACCGAGCCGATCGCCTCGCCGGTCTCGTCGACGGCGAGCGCGGCGCCGGGGTCGCGGGGGGCGCTGCCGGAGACGCCGACGACGGTGGCCACGGCGAAGGAGCGCCCGGACGCGTGCCAGGCG
>NZ_JBFBJY010000251.1:0-1097 GCF_040702125.1 Kitasatospora sp. NPDC085895
CCAAGTAGAGCGATTTATATCCATCATCCGCGCAAGTGCAGCGCCTGCATATTCCTTATATGTTTTGTTATGGCGAGTAGCTGCAACTTCCTGGACGGCCAGCCAAACTAATGAAACAAGCCTTTTTTTTGTTTTTTTTAAAAGGCCGATAGGTAAACGGCTCTTGTAATCATTCCAAATTTTTTCGCAAACTATTACTTGATATTCAAAATCCAGCTCCAACCCATAACAGTACCGTATCCATGCCTGCTCATGTTCAGACAATAAATTTACAGCCCTGCGCCAAGGTGCCGCAGAAAATTCATTCTCGTTTATCAGTGGGAATGGCCGACGCCTGCTTCGAGTTTCCAGCACATGCAAAGCTGAATTTTCGGCTCTAACTTGCCTAATCCCTCCCCGACCATCATCTAGTAGAACAACATGTACTGGTTTCCGTGGATTTCGATCTTTATCTGCTGGCGGATGTTCAGCAAATGCCTCTAACTGCCCCTTCGTTCCGCCCGATGAATCCACTAGGGCAGTACGTAGATTGATGCGTATATATTCCAATTGCTGTGCATTCATCATTGTGGCACCACCAGCCCGCGGCGGGCTATTTGAATAATCGTCAGAACGATCGCGCGGTCCATCATCTGGCGCCGCTCTTCGCGTGATAGATCTTTGCCGTTATCGATCGCGGTGTGGCAACAAACGCAGAGCGCCGCGGTGGCGCAGTCGTCAGTTTTCAGCCCCATACCCTTCCCCTCGTTCCGGTGCGCGACCTGGGTTCCCCAGTTTCCACACAACACGCATTGTTCGATTTGCCCGACGGCCGCCAACCATTTTTTGCTGCGGTAAATTTTCATCGTCTCACCCCGCAAAATTCATCAGCTGCGCCGCGGCGTTCTCGGCCTCCTCATGGGAGCGAAACGGCTTGTGCAGGATCCAGCGCCATAAAACATCGAGTGCGGCCTGATACAGCTGATGGAACTCTGTTTCGTCCATGTTGGCGAACGCGATGCTGCGGGGATGTTTGCGTAGAGTGCCGTCGGGGAGTTGGATCGCGTCATAGTGGCCAGCCTCGACCGTCACCCACGCGCGATAGGCGTCAAAGGATT
>NZ_JBFBJY010000252.1:0-1091 GCF_040702125.1 Kitasatospora sp. NPDC085895
ATGTGGACGGATTGCCCTTTATGCCCTAGTAAGTCCCTCGCCAGGTTGGTGTGGTCTCGTCCGTTATGCGCTTGGTGAGGTTGTCGATCGAGGCGATGTGGATCATGGCTTCGGAGCTGACTGGCAGGGTCTCGTAGTCGCGGGCGAGCCGGCGGCGCAACATGAGCCAGCCCAGGCTTCGTTCGACTACCCAGCGTCTTTTCACGACGTGGAAGCCGCGGACGTCGGACTTTCGGTGAACGACCTCGACGTCGATTCCGAGGTCGGCTCCGTGCTCGATCGTGGCGTTCTTGAAGCCGGTGTCGACCCAGCTCTTGGAGATGCTCGGGTAGGTCTTCTTGGCTTGGTTGAGGAGGTGGATTCCCAGGGCGTTCTCGGACAGGCTCGCGGCGGTGACGGTGACGGCGAGGATCAGGCCGATGGTGTCGGTGAGGATGCCGCGCTTGCGGCCGACGATCTTCTTCGCAGCATCGGCTCCCTGGCTGGTCAGGGGTACGTTGGTGGAGGTCTTCACGCTCTGGGTGTCGATGACGGACGCGGTCGGTTCGGGGTTGCGCCCTTCCTTCACGCGGGCCAGGCCGGTCAGGTCGTAGTTGAGTTCCGCGAAGATTCCTTCGTCGCGCCAGGCCGCGTAGTAGGCGTAGACGGTGCCGTGGTTCGGGAAGTCGTGCGGAAGGTACTTCCAGGGGATTCCTGTGCGGTTGATGTAGAGGATCGCGTTGAAGACGTCGCGCAGGTCGACTTTCGGCGGCTTTCCGGTGGGCCTTCGGTCGAGTCGGGCTTTTCTCCAGGCCGTCAGTTTCGGCTCGATCAGGGCCCATCGTGCGTCGGACAGGTCGCTTGGGTACGGCTTCCGCTCAGTCATGACACAGCGTCAGCATGAATGGGGCGGAGGAGCCGGTTCCACTGCCACTCGGGCGGTTCTATGACTTCTTCAAACCAGACGGACTTCGGGGGATGGAAGCGGGCGAGACGGACTCCGGCTCCCGCCCCCTGCGTGGGGGCATACTTCACCTTCGACGCAGACTGGTACAGATCATGGCAGGGGCGAAAGTGAGATACCGGATGATCGCCATCAAAATGCCCACTCA
>NZ_JBFBJY010000253.1:0-1091 GCF_040702125.1 Kitasatospora sp. NPDC085895
GTCGTTGTAGACCTTGAAGTGGTCGATATCCAGCAGCAGCACGTAGTGGCGGCCGGTTTGCGGTTCCAGCAGCATAGTGATCTTATTTTCCAGGCCACGCCGGTTATAAAGGCCGGTCAGGGGATCGAGCATGCTCAAATTATTGAATTTGTCCCGCTCGTTATACAGGTTGGCCACCAGCGCGTGGGTAAAGATTTCACTGCGTTTCAACATCAGGTGATGAATGGAGAAAGCGATAATAGGTAATAGCGTGGTGAATAATATCCGCAGGGTATTATGCATGCCGTCTAAAGCCAGGATCACCATTGCGGAAGGCACGGCGTGTAAACAAAAGGCGGTAAAGTTATCCGTCAGAGAAATAGCGCTGATAAAAAAGATGCTGAACAAACTAATTAATAAAAAATCTTGGTTATTCGGCAAGCAATATTGACTTTTAACGTAAATATGTGCGGCCCACAGCAGGCCAAGCACGCTGGAGAACAGGTTGAGTTTGCACAAATATTTACGTGGCGTTTGCAGAGAAAATAGCGCTGCTACCATACAAAATAGCGGTATACATAATAAAGGTAGGGTAAATGCGGGCGTATCCCTAAAAGGGAACAATAATGTAAATACGGAAGAGGCGGCATTCATTATCAGAAAAAGAAATAATGCCAGGCGCTGCTTGCTGTTCAGTAATTCCTGATAAGAACGGGCGTTCATACGGAGGTCACTCTTTGCAAAGTCGTTCTGTCGAATAATTAAGGTTGAGAAGCATTCCCTTGGCGCGAATATCCACTTGAATTGCATGGTTGAGGATTGTGATTATTATCATGCAAACAGGACTAGGAATTTTCTTATGTCAAATTATCATTTTTTCCTGCTGGTGTCATCTGAGTTTGGTCAGCGCAGTGAAAATGATGCGGCGGCCAAAAAAGTGTTATATGATATTGGTTATCATTATCACTTGAGGAGGGTTGTCATGCTCACTGCCATGATTGCCGCGTGCGGACTGTGGGGCGTCAGTTGGTGCCTCGGCGATCGCCTGGCCAGCGCCTGGGGCGTTTTGCTGCCTTGTGCGTTGATGCCGCTGTTGGCCCTGATCAACCTGG
>NZ_JBFBJY010000254.1:0-1067 GCF_040702125.1 Kitasatospora sp. NPDC085895
TGCAGGAACTGGGCTGGCGCATCGGTGCGGAAAACTCCGGCCATGTGATCCTGCTGGACAAAACCACCACCGGCGACGGCATCGTGGCCGGGCTGCAGGTGCTGACTGCCATGGTGCGCAACCACATGAGCCTGCATGACCTGTGCAGCGGCATGAAGCTGCTGCCGCAGATCCTGGTCAACGTCCGCTTCGCCGGCGAGCATAATCCGCTGGAATCTGAAGCGGTGCGTAAGGTCACCGAGCAGGTGGAAACCGAGTTGGCCGGCCGTGGCCGGGTGCTGCTGCGTAAATCGGGCACCGAGCCGCTGATCCGCGTGATGGTGGAAGGCGAGGACGAGCAGCAGGTGACCGCGCTGGCGCATCGCATCGCCGATGCGGTGAAATCAGCAGGTTAAAACAGACAGTTAGCCATCGGGCTTGGCATCGCTGAGCCCGAATAGATGATTGTTGGCGTTTTTTTCCGCAAACGCGCCGGCGGCAGCAAATTGCCCTTGCGTGGGTTGGCGGCTTTGGTTAGTATTCACACCCGCTTCAGTAGGCAGTTTGTAAAAACGCCTGCTTGATGAGTGTGAAGCATTTGGCATGCGGTGAGGCCGCAAGGATACGGGTACTACTATGTACGAAGCTCTTCTGGTAATTTTCCTGCTGATCTCAATCGGGCTGGTTGCTCTGATTATGCTACAGCAAGGTAAAGGCGCTGATATGGGAGCCTCTTTCGGAGCAGGTGCATCAGGCACATTGTTCGGTTCGAGTGGTTCCGGTAACTTTATGACCCGCATGACTGCTGTGCTGGCGACGCTGTTCTTCGTCATCAGCCTGATTCTGGGCAACCTCAGCAGCAACCAAAGCAAGAAAGGCAGTGAGTGGGAAAACTTGGGTCAGCCAGTGAAAACTGAGCAGACGACCGCGCCGGCAGCACCAGCTAAGCCGAGCAGCGACATCCCGCAGTAAGCCGCAAAAAGTTTGTAAACGGTGGTTGTGAACTCGAAGGAACAACGGCCGTTAGCAGTAAGAATCAGTACCGAGGTGGTGGAATTGGTAGACACGCTACCTTGAGGTGGTAGTGC
>NZ_JBFBJY010000255.1:0-1042 GCF_040702125.1 Kitasatospora sp. NPDC085895
TAGACAACGCCCCCAACAATACCGTCGGCATGTTATTAATGATGGTAGAGAGATATGCGCTCAGGAAGCCGGTGCCAAACGTCGCTGCCCACAGCCCCTGCCGCGCCAATGCGTCCAGCACACCGGAAAGCCAATCGGTCAAGCCTGCGTTGCGTAGCCCGTAGATCACCAGATACATGCCCAGTGAGAAAATGACGATCTGCCAGGGCGCTCCGCGCAACACCTTACCGGTATCGATCGCTAGCCCGCGTTTCGCCACCGCCAACAGAACCAGCGCGCCGCAGGCAGCGACCAAACTTACCGGCACACCGAGCGGTTCCAGGGCGAAGAAGCCAATCAGCAACAGTGCCAATACCGCCCAGCCGGTTCGGAAAGTCGCACGATCGCGAATCGCTTCCCGTGGCACCGGTAAACGCGTCAATGCGTAGCGCTGCGGAATATCCTTGCGGAAGAACAGATGCAACATCACCAGCGTCGCCGCGACGGCGGCAAGGTTGACCGGCACCATCACCACCGCATACTCCGTAAAGCCCAGCCGGAAGAAATCCGCGGAAACGATATTCACCAGGTTGGACACCACCAGCGGCAGGCTGGCAGTATCGGCGATAAAGCCCGCCGCCATGACGAAAGCCAGCACGGCAGCAGGTCGAAAACCGAGCGCCGACAGCATGGCGATCACGATCGGCGTCAGAATCAACGCGGCGCCATCGTTCGCGAACAGCGCCGCCACTACGGCCCCCAGTAGAAGCATATAGGTAAACAGCCATCGACCTTTGCCGTTGCCCCAACGTGCGACATGCAAGGCGGTCCAGGTGAAGAAGCCGCTTTCATCCAGCAACAGGCTAATGATGATGACGGCGATAAAGGTCGCGGTCGCATTCCAGACTATCTGCCACACCACGGGAATATCGCCGACGTGCACCACACCGCTCAATAATGCCAATCCCGCCCCGAACGACGCACTCCAACCGATGCCCAGCCCTTTCGGTTGCCAGATGACCAAGATCAACGTCAGAATAAAGATCGCCCCTGCCACTATCAT
>NZ_JBFBJY010000256.1:0-1041 GCF_040702125.1 Kitasatospora sp. NPDC085895
GAGCCAGATGGCGCGGCTGCGCACGCCGGCCAGCGGAAAGATGCCGGTCGCCGCCAGCGCCTCGTTGACCTTGGCGAACAGGGTGGGCAAATCCGCCTCGCGGCGGATGTTGTCGGTACATTCAGCGTAAAAATGGGGCATAACGTTCTCCAGACGGCGCATAGGCGCGGGCGCGGCCCGCGCAGCGGCATTTACAGCGTATTGCCAAGTTTGAAACCTTTTTCCGTATCGCCCTCGCGGGTATAGGAAAAACCGTCTGCGCCGATGGTGACGGCCATTTCGCTGGGCGCACTGCGCTCGATGACCGGCTGCGGCTGCCCATCGAGATCCAGCACCAGCGATCCTTCGGTATACCAGCTCGGCACCACCGGATTGCCCCACCAGTCGCGGCGCTGGTTGTCATGCACGTCCCAGGTCACGGTCGGGTTGTCCGGATCGCCGGTGTAGTAATCCTGCGTGTAGATTTCCACCCGGTGGCCATCGGGATCGCGCAGGTAGAGATAGAACGCGTTGGAGACGCCGTGGCGGCCAGGGCCGCGTTCGATCAAATCGGATTTGCGCAGCGCGCCGAGCTTGTCGCAGATGGCCAAAATATTGTGCTTTTCATGAGTGGCGAAGGCGATGTGATGCATGCGCGGCCCGGCGCCGCCGGTCATCGCGGTATCGTGTACCGTCGCCTTGCGGCGCATCCAGGCGGCGTAAACCACGCCGTCTTCATCGCGGATGTCTTCCGTCACGCGAAAGCCCAGCCCCTGGATGTATTCCACGGCGCGCGGCACGTCAGGGGTGATTTGGTTAAAGTGGTCGAGGCGCACCAGCGCGCCCGGCGTATACAGATCGTAGCGCCAGGCCAGGCGCTCGACGTGCTGCACGTCGTAGAAAAACTCGTATGGGAAACCGAGCGGATCCTCTACCCGCACCGCATCGCCGATGCCTTTGGCGAACCCGTTCACCCGACGCTCGGTGCGGCAGCCAAGCGCCTTGAAATACGCTTCGGCGCGGTCGACGTCTTCCGGCGTGCGCACGCGGAAAGCAAACGCC
>NZ_JBFBJY010000257.1:0-1022 GCF_040702125.1 Kitasatospora sp. NPDC085895
AGGGCGCGCAGATCATCAACCCGTAGCTTCCGGGTTTGGGGCTCGTTGTTGTGCTATGGGGACTCCGAGTGAGCAACAAGTCGCGCTGGCAGCGAAGTTTGAGACGATCCTGCCGCATCTGGACGAGCGGCAGCGTCGTCTGCTGCTGGGGGCGGAGGCCCGGTCGATCGGTCACGGCGGAATCCGGCTGGTCGCCCGGGCCGCTGGGGTCCGTGAGGCGACGGTGTCGCTGGGGGCGGGAGAGCTTGATTCCGGTGAGCCGCCGTTGGGTCGGGCGAGGCGACCGGGCGGGGGCCGCAAGCGGGTCGTCGACCTGAACCCCGCACTGCGAAACGCGCTGCTGGCCCTGGTCGACCCCGACATGCGCGGTGATCCGATGTCACCGCTGCGGTGGACCACCAAGTCCACCCGGCACCTCGCCGCGGAACTGACCCGGCAAGGGCACCGCGTCTCGGCCGACACGGTCGGCAACCTGCTGCGCGAGGAGGGTTTCAGCCTGCAGGCCAACGCCAAGACCATCGAGGGCCGGCAACACCCTGATCGGGACGCCCAGTTCAACTACATCAACGAGCGGGCCAGGGCTCACCAGGCCGGCGGCGAGCCGGTGATCAGCGTGGACACGAAGAAGAAGGAACTCGTCGGCCCCTACAAGAACGGCGGCCGCGAGTGGGAACGCGCCGGCCGGCCGGTCGAGGTGTCCACCCACGACTTCCCCGACAAGGAACTCGGCAAGGCGATCCCATACGGTGTCTACGACTTGGCCGCGAACACCGGGTGGGTCAGCGTCGGATGCGACCACGACACCGCCGCGTTCGCGGTCGAGTCGATCCGCCGCTGGTGGAAGAGCCTCGGCAGCCTCGACTACCCGGCCGCGTCCCGGCTGCTGATCACCGCCGACGCCGGCGGCTCCAACGGATACCGGAGCCGGACTTGGAAGACGGAACTCGCCGCTCTGGCCCTGGAGACCGGCCTGGAGATCACCGTGTGTCACTTTCCGCCCGCGACTCAATGCCGTTGCTTGA
>NZ_JBFBJY010000258.1:0-1022 GCF_040702125.1 Kitasatospora sp. NPDC085895
TCGGCGATTTTTTGCCATAATTTCCTCCAGTGGTTATCTCCAAACATCACTATCACGCCTCGAAAGCTGCAACTTCCGGGGCGTTTTCTTTTGGTGACAGATATCCAGCCAGGCGCTTAGCCAACTCCGCCATTTCTTCGTCTGCTATCCCATAGTTCAGGACAGCAAGCGCCATGCTCATAGTCTCCAGCAAGCCTGATTTCCACCGGCTAACCTGTGACTCATTAACTCCCATAGCATCAGCAAACTTGCGCTGACCCATTGCTGCGATTTTGTTCAGAAGCGACGAGTGAATCTTCATCGCCGTCTTGCGTGTGCTTGCAGTTTCCATGCGTAATACTTCCTTTGTGGTTTAGATAGTTAATGCGTAAATAATTGTTTTATCGTGCACCATTGACAGTCATCCATTGACCACGCCGGGCACCCGACCATATACCGGGCCGTTCGGTACTAAAAGTACATTTTATTTACATGACTAATTGCTGCTTACCGATACGGCGAATCTGTGCTGCTGAATACTTGCCGCCTGATGCTTTGGCGATCTTATCCGCGTACTCGGTTTCTCCTGTAAACTCGGTACGCGGCAGAGAACCACGCTCTATCCATTTATAAATGGCCTTGGGCGTAAGTCCGCAAACCTCAGCCACAACAGATACACGAACGGATTTAATGACGTGTCCAAACGTGATTTCGTTCATTTGCATCTCCAGTGGTGAACTTATAGTTCATATTATGACGGAACTGATAGTACAGTCAAGCACAGATATAGTTGAACTTATGGTTCAACTAAATGAGCGCGAAAAATTCTCGCAAAGGCTTGCGCTAGCCTGTGATAAGGCGGGATTACCACAACATGGCAGGCAGGCTGATCTCGCTGCCAGAATGAAGCTTACGCCCAAGGCTGTGAGCAAGTGGTTTAATGGTGAGTCGCTTCCACGAAAGGATAAGATGGAGTTGCTCGCTTCAGTACTTGGAACTACTGCTGCTTACCTGCATGGGTATGCATCAGAGGATGGAATTAC
>NZ_JBFBJY010000259.1:0-1011 GCF_040702125.1 Kitasatospora sp. NPDC085895
GGACAGCCAGGGCCGCTTCGTCGATCAGTCCAAGCGCAACGGTTACGGCATGACGATGAGCTGGAACAACAGCGCCGCCAACCCGGATAACGGCGTGGTGGCCAACCTGAGCACCGCCTATCTGGATGCCTCAGGCGAGCAAGACTTCACCGCCGGCGTGAACGTGCTGTGGCGGCGCTTCGAACTGGGTTATATCTATGCCCATAACAATATCAAAGAGTTCAATACCGCCGGGATCGCCGCCGATATCCACAACCCGCTCAGCGAACCGGGCAACTACGACATCCATACCGTTCACGCGTCGTATCAGATACCTAACATTATGAATATGAAGAATTTCAATCTGTATTTAGGCGCCTATGTGTCGCTGCTGGAAGCCAACGCCGACAACAAGATCGCCAACGGCGACAACGATCAACGTTACGGCATGCGCGCCAGATTCAAGTATTTCTTCTGACATCGATTCACGACGCTGCGTCGCAAACTGCGCGGCGGCATTTTTATTTAGCAAGGGGACAACATGGACATTACCGCAACCGCCAACGCGCTGTTGCCGCTGCTCGGCGGTAAAGAGAACATCGCCAGCGCCGCCCACTGCGCCACGCGCCTGCGTCTGGTGCTGGTGGACGACAGCAAGGTGGACAAAGAGGCCATCGGCAAACTGGACGGCGTCAAAGGCTGCTTCAGCAACGCCGGTCAAATCCAGGTAATCTTCGGCACCGGGCTGGTCAACAAGGTGCATGCGGAATTCATCAAGGCGGCGGGCGTCAGCGAATCCAGCAAGGCCGAAGCCGCCGATATCGCGGCGAAAAAGCTCAACCCGCTGCAGCGCATCGCCCGCCTGCTGTCGAACATCTTCGTGCCAATCATCCCGGCGATCGTCGCTTCCGGCCTGTTGATGGGGTTGCTCGGCATGGTGAAAACCTACGGCTGGGCCGATGCCAACAGCGCGCTGTTCATCATGCTGGATATGTTCAGCTCGGCGGCGTTCATTATCCTGCCGATTCTGAT
>NZ_JBFBJY010000260.1:0-1009 GCF_040702125.1 Kitasatospora sp. NPDC085895
ACGACTTGGTGCGCGATTGAGGGTGGGGCGTGTCGGCCTGGAGGGTTCGGCTGGTGATCTTCAGCGCTCCGCGCAGCGGTCGGAGACCAGGCCCGCGATCGCGAGCACGGTGTCGTCGAAGTACTCGCGGCGGCCGGTCCAGCGCTGCAGGGGTCTCCACTGCTTGGGTTCGGCGATGGCGTGTTCGATGCAGATCCGCTGGGAGGACTGGGCCTTGCGGGCCTGCTCCCACGCCGCGACCCGGTCGGGCGGGGCGTCCTTCTTCGGTTTCAGCGGTGGGGCGGTGACCTGGTCGGGAAAGTCCCGGGCGAGTCCCTGGTAGCCGGAGTCGACCTTGGCCTTGACCTGCGGGTACTGGCGCAGCAGGTCCTCGATGCCTTCGGTCCGTAGGGCGGTGACGTCGTGCATGCGGCCGGGCCGGATCGCCCCGGCCCACAGCAGTCGGCCCTTGTCGTCGCTGATCACAGTGGGCTTCTTGGTGTTCTGCTTCTTCTTGCCCGAGACGAACGCCCGGCGTCCGGGGCGGTTCGCCGCAGGGCGGCGGACCTGGACCTCGGTGCCATCCAGACGCAGTTCGACGCCTTCGGCCGCGGCGTAGGCGAAGACGTCCGCGAGGGTGTGCAGCCGCAGCCCGGGCTTGCCGGGGACGGCGAAGCCCCGCGCCGCGAGGAGAGGTCGGATCTCGTGGACAGCCCGGGTGATGGTGGAGCGGTTCACACCGTAGAACGCGGCCAGGGCCCCGTGCGGGAGCTGGAAACGCAAGATGACCAGGGTGGCGACCACCCGGTCGGTGAACACCAGCCCATGGTCCGGACCCGCCCCGGCCGCACGCAACCGGTCGTGACCGCGCCGCTCACGCAGCCGCCCCTCCTGCTGGGCCAGCCAGGCGTCAGAGAGTTCCTCGATCAGCTTGCCCAGCCGGCGCCTCGGCAGACCGGTACAGATCCGATGCGACAACACCCCACGAGCCCACTCCGACCTCATGGCTCATGATCATCCACGACGCCCC
>NZ_JBFBJY010000261.1:0-1003 GCF_040702125.1 Kitasatospora sp. NPDC085895
CTAGATGATTGATGCCAAGGGCTCGCTGGCACGCATGACATGAAGCGAGGGAGTCCAAAGGTCGGTTGTGACGCCTGACCTGGACTCCCTCGCGACCGCACTCTACGTGAAGACCGACGACCTGCTGAAGGAATCGCCGTACCTGGCGCCGTGGCGCCCCGCTATCGGCATCGCACCCCGGCTCACGGACGCGGAACTGGTCACCCTCGCGGTGATGCAGGCCCTCCTCGGCTTCACCTCCGAACGCCGCTGGATCCGCCATGCCCAGGCACACCTGCGGCACCTGTTCCCCTACCTGCCCGGACAGTCCGGCTACAACCGGCGGCTACGCAAGGCCGCCGACCTGATCGCCCACGTCAACCGCCTCCTCGCGACGGACACCTCCATGTGGACCGACACCGTGTGGGTCGTCGACTCCACGCCGGTGGAGTGCGGGCGCTCCCGCGAGACCGCAAAGCGCTCAGACCTGGCCGGATGGGCCGAGTACGGCTACTGCGCCAGCCACTCCCGGTACTTCTGGGGCCTGCGCCTGCACCTGGTGTGCACCCTGCAGGGCCTGCCCGTCGCCTTCACGCTCACCGGAGCGAAGGCCGACGAGCGGCAGACCCTGCTCGGCATGCTCCACACCGAACCCGGCCTCGTCGCCGCCCGCCCGGGACAGACCCTCATCGCCGACCGGCACTACTACGGCCGCGCCTTCGAACACGACCTCACCGAGTGGGGCGTCCACCTGCTGCGGCCGGCCCGCAAGGGCGAACCCCCGCGAGCCGGGTCCGCTCTGCTCAAACCGCTCCGACAGGTCATCGAGTCCGTCAACCAGACCTTCAAGGCCCAACTCGACCTCGAACGCCACCAAGGCCGGACCCCGGGCGGTGTCATGGCCCGCGTCCTGCAACGCATCCTCGCCCTGACCTGTGCAATCTGGCACAACGACCGCACCGGCCAGCCCGTCATGCGCTCGCTGACCGCCTATGACCACTAACCCTTCGCATCATTCATCTAG